>JBHHXA010000089.1:0-8624 GCA_046756805.1 Acidimicrobiia bacterium | reverse complement strand
CGCCCCCCGGAGGGACAACACAGCCTGCGTGGCGCCTGAACGCCCCCCGGAGGGAAGAAACAGTGCCGGGAGAAGGATTCGAACCTCCGAAGGCTTCGCCGGCAGATTTACAGTCTGCTCCCTTTGGCCGCTCGGGCATCCCGGCAGGATCGAGGCGGCGGCGTAGGTTAGTGGACGCAGTTGGGCGGGGATCGCCTTCGTGAGCCTCTCGCGGCACCCGCTACCGGATGCCCATCGCCATCTTCTCCAACCGCTCCACACGCTCCGGGATAGGAGGGTGGGTGCTGAAGAGCCGTGACATCCCGCCACTCTGCCCACGCCGACCAAAGGCCTTGAGGGGGTCGGCGATGAACAGCGGCGACACCGCCGGGCTGACGTCCATCGGGACGCGGGTCGTCCCGGCTTCGAGCTTCTTCAATGCGCTGGCGAGCGCAATGGGCGAGCCGGTGAGCTGTGCACCAGTCCGATCGGCCTCGAACTCCCGCGACCGGCTGATCGCAGAGCGGATGACCATCGCCGCCAGCGGGGCGATGATGATCGAGAGAAGGCCGATGATGCCTGCGATCGGGTTGTTGTCGTCCCGCCTCCCACCGAACAGCGCACGGAACATCGCCATTCGGGTGATGAACATGAGAGCGACGGCGATCGTGGCGGCGACGGACGAGATGAGGATGTCGCGGTTCTTCACGTGACCCAGCTCGTGGGCCAGGACGCCTTCGAGCTCTTGATGGCTCATGAGGTCGAGGATGCCCCGGGTGACGGCGACTGCTGCGTGCTTCGGGTTGCGACCAGTCGCAAAGGCGTTCGGTTGCGGCTGGTCGATGAAGAAGATCCTCGGCATCGGCATGTTCTCGCGCTGTGCGAGCGATCGGACGATCGTGTACACGTTCGGCAGCTCGTGCTCCTCGACCGGCTTGGCGCGAGCGGCCGCCATGGCGAGCCGGTCGGACCAGTAGTACATGGAGAAGTTCATGACGACCGCGATGACGAGGCCGATCGCCGCCCCGCCGGTGCTGCCGAGCGCTCCGCCGACGACGACGAGGATGCCGCCCAGCAGGGCCATGAGCCCCACGGTCTTGACGTTGTTCATGGTGAGAAGTGTATGCCTCTCTGCGTGCAATGACGATCCAGACGGTTCAACCGCCGCTGCCGACCCCGGATTCCGCACACAGAGGTCTCACCACGACCACGCAGAGCGCGAATAAATGACGTGTTTCCTCTGACACGCGGCGTTTTCGCATGCTTACCTAGCATCGTGGGACGGACGACCCGGTGCAGGGGAATCAGTGGGGGCATTAGGTCCCGACACTCGGCCGGCGTTCGCAGTATCTGAACACCGACGAAGGGAAGGGATCCTTCATGTCTCGAAGAGTCACTGTGCTCGTCGCGCTCCTCGCGCTGTCGCTCTCCGTGCTCGCCCCGCTGGGGGCGGCGCAGGGTGCACAGGAGCACACCGATGTCTATGTCGTCGTGATGGCGAATGACCCCGTCATCACCTATGACGGACACGTTTCCGGCTTCGCCGCGACGAAGCCCGCCAAGGGCGAGAAGGCGGACAAGGACGACCTCGACGTCAAACGCTACGAGAAATACCTCCGCGTCAGACAGAACGCGGCTCTCGCTACAGCGGGCCTGAGCGCTGACGCCAAGATCAACACCTTCTCCTTCGCTCTCAGCGGGTTCTCCGCCGAGTTGACCGATGCCGAGGCGGCGAGCCTGGCCCGGCATCCCGACGTCGCCTCCGTGCAACGGGACGAGCTGCGACAGCTCCACACCGACAGCTCAGGGGACTTCCTCGGGCTGTCCGCAAAGAAGGGGCCGTGGGCCAAGGGTTACGACGGTGAAGGCGTCGTCGTCGGTGTCATCGACACCGGGATCTGGCCCGAGCACCCGAGCTTTGCCGACGACGGGTCGTTCGCCGCTCCGCCAACAGGAGCGCTGCCGTGTGAGTTCGGCAACACAGCTTGGGAGCCGACCGATACACCGTTCACGTGCAACAACAAGCTGATCGGTGCCAGAGACATGAGAGCGCGGTACAACTTCTTCGTCGGGCCCGAGCTCTACGACTCGGCGCGCGACGCCGATGGCCACGGGACGCACACGACGAGCACCGCTGCCGGCAACAGCGATGTCGCGGCAGACATCTTCGGGATCCCGCGCGGGATCGTGAGTGGTGTGGCTCCCCGGGCCCATGTGGTCATGTATAAGGCGTGCGGAGACCTTGGCTGCTTCGGTGGCGATCTCGCCGATGCCATCGACCAGGCCGTTGCCGACGGTGTCGATGTCATCAACTACTCGATCGGCGGCGGTGCCAGCCTGACCGGACCCGACGACATCGCATTCCTGTTCGCGGCAGACGCGGGTGTCTTTGCCGCGACGTCCGCGGGCAACAGCGGACCGGGAGCTGCGACCGTCGGCAGCCCCGCCTCGGTGCCGTGGATCACCTCGGTGGGCGCCAGCACCCAGGACCGAACCTTCCAGGGCGCAGCGGTGCTCGGTGACGGTTCCGAGTTCTCCGGCGCTTCGATCACCGCAGGCGTTGGACCGGCCACGCTCGTGGACGCAGCAGACCACGGCAACGAGCTGTGCGACCCGGCCGTCACATTCACGCCGGCGATCTCAGGTGACATCGTGCTGTGTCTTCGTGGCGCATTCGCCAGGGTGGCCAAGAGCGAGGCCGTGGCCGCGGCGGGCGGCGTGGGGATGATCCTCTACAACGCCAACGACGCCCAGAGCCAGGTGACGGACAACCACTTCGTGCCTTCGGTGCACACCAACAACACCGACGGGCTCGCAGTGAAGGCGTACATCGCAGCCGAGGGTGCGGCCGCAACCGCCATCGTCAATGGTGGAGTGCTCACGCCGATCCCGGGTTCGTCGATGGCGGCGTTCTCGTCGCGGGGTCCCAACCCCGTAGCCGGGGACCTCATCAAGCCGGACATCACGGCTCCGGGCGTGAACATCCTCGCCGGCAACTCACCCACCCCGTCGCTCGGGGCGCCCGGTGAGCTGTTCCAGTCGATCAGCGGAACCTCGATGTCGAGCCCGCACGTCGCGGGCGTGTTTGCTCTGCTCAAGCAGGCGCACCCCGACTGGACGCCGGCCATGGCGAAGTCCGCCATCATGACGACCGCCCGTCAGGACGTCGTCAAGGAGGACGGCACGACGGCGGCGGACCCGTTCGACATGGGCGCCGGTCATCTCAACCCCCTCGGCAAGACCTTCGAGGCTGCCGAGTGGGAGGACGAGGACGACGGAGACGACGGGGACGACGGGGACCACGGGGACGACGAAGGCCTGGAGCGCGAGCTTGCAGAGGGCAACGTCAAGAAGAAGGGCACGGCGTTCAACCCCGGGCTCGTCTACGACGCCGGCCTCTTCGAGTACGCCGCGTTCACGTGCGGCGCCGACCTGGGTGTCTTCACCCCCGGTTCGTGCGCCTTCCTCGAGAGCATCGGCGTTCCGATGGACGCCAGCGATCTCAACTTGCCGTCGATCGGCATCGCCGAGTTGCCGGGAAGCCAGATCGTGACCCGCGTTGTCACGAACGTGTCGAAGAACACGGTCGCCGTCGAGGCGAAGGTCGAGGCGCCCGCCGGCTACGAAGTCAACGTGTTCCCGAAGAAGCTCAGGGTGAAGGCGGGTGAGTCTGCGGTGTTCGCCGTGGAGATCAGCAACACGGGCGCTCCGCTCGGCGAGTGGCGCTTCGGCTCACTCACGTGGAAGGGCGGCGACCATCTGGTGCGAAGCCCGATCGCGGTCAGGGCCGTAGCGTTCGACGCACCCGACGAGGTGAGCGGAGCCGGCACGTCCGGTACCGCGAGCTTCGACGTGAGCTTCGGCTACACCGGTGCCTACACGGCGGCGGCGGAGGGGCTCGTGGGTACGACGGGCACACCGGGAACGGTCCTCCAGGACCCGAACCAGGATTTTGCACCGTCCGACGTCGGAGCCGGTGGCGCTACAGCGCACACGTTCGATCTCACCGGAGCGTCTTATGCTCGGTGGGAGCTGGCACTGGCCTCAGACGATGACTTGGACGTCTTCCTCGCGGACCCAGGCGGCACGATCATCGCATCGAGCACGAACGGCCTAACCGACGAGCAGATCGAGCTGGTCATGCCCGCACCGGGCATCTACACGCTGTACGTCCACGGATGGAGCGTGGTTAGCGCATCGCCGCTCCCATATACGCTCGACAGCTGGGTGGTCCCGTCCGGAGGCGGAGGCTCGCTCAGCGTCACGGGTGCACCGGCATCCGCGACGCTCGGAGCGACGGGTACGGTCGACGTGTCCTGGTCTGGACTGGCGCCAGGCGACCAGCACTACGGGGTCGTCACCCACAGCGACGGCGCGGGACCCCTCGGGGTCACGGTGATCGGCGTCGGTAGCTGAGGCGCCACCACAACGCAATCAGAGATGGGGCGCCTTCGGGCGCCCCATCCGCGTCCCGAAAGTCGGCCTCAGATGTCCTCGGAGCCGGTGCCCACCGTGCCCTGACTCTCGTCGGTCTTCGAGGGCACGCAGAGGAACGGATCCCTGGCGCCGCCGCTGTGATAGCCATAGGTGCTCTCGCCGTGGCCAAGGGTGATCAACGCGCCGTCGACCTGGACCTGCGTGTACGCCATGTCCGGTTGCGAGCAACCGAGGCTGCCGTCTGGCCAGACGACGCTCTCAGCGGACACGGCCACGATCTCCGATCCGGCGACGCCAAGGCGCGAGGAGAGGTCCGCGATCGCCACCTCCACGAGTCGCTCGAGCCCGCTCTCGATGATCCCGGGTGTTGGCGGCGTACCGGCTGGAGTCGTGGGCGGGTCGGTCGTCGGGGATTCCTCGGGCACGATGGCACCCTCCTCGCTGTCGTTCCGTTCCGAGCCGCCGCTCCCAGTGGAGCCGGGAAGGGTCGTGATGGGTGCGGATTCGTCGGGGGCGCCGGAATCTCCAGGTTCGG
This sequence comes from Acidimicrobiia bacterium, assembly GCA_046756805.1. Lineage (GTDB taxonomy): Bacteria > Actinomycetota > Acidimicrobiia > Spongiisociales > UBA5794 > CAMYMC01. Next base: position 3,673 of record JBHHXA010000089.1, on the reverse strand, counting down.
CGGCCGGTGACGTCGTTCTCGACTCGTCCTCCGCAGCGTCGCCATCGCCGGTGGCCGCATCACCGGCATCATCCGGGGCGCCCGAAGGCGGAGACGACTCGACGGTCTCAGGGCTCTCGGGAGCCTCGCCTGTGCCATCGGGGCCCGCATCGTCGCCGCAAGCTGCCGTGGCCATCGCGAACGCCGCAACGAGCAACATGATCTTCCGCATGGTTCCCATTCCTCCGGTCCGACCAACGGTACGACGTTTCCGGGACTCGGTCAGGTTCCCGGTCCCGCGACCCGCGCCACCATCACGCGGAAGTCACCGAGCCCCCTGGGGTGGAGCAGCGTCTCGGCATCGGTGCGCTCGGACCGCACCTGGAGCCGCTCCAGGGTGGCTGAGCGATCCTTCGCCAGCTCCAGCTCACGGCCTCGCAGGGCGCTGATCTCATCGCGCAGGCCCAACGACACGAGGAAGTCGTCCTGTCGATGCAGCTCGACCTCCGCCCCTGCGGCCCTCGCCGCAGCAACCATCGCTGTGAAGTTGACATCGACCGTGACATCTGTGGCGCCGGGCTCGAGCAGCGGATCTGGCCCGAGGTGATGGGCCCGGTAGGTGCGGAGCGTCCCCCTGGTGCGGCGCGGCTCCAGCTCCTCAGCCGTGCCGCCGTAGTCGAACGCCACGAAAGAGCCAACATCCAGCCGACGGACCACGGCAGAGACGTACTCCCCTGCTGCGAGCTGGACCTCGACCAGCCCACCCTCATCGACGGCGCCGCAGAAAGCATCCGCCCAGGCAACGGTGTCGGGACGAGCCGCAGCAGCCACCCACCCGAGGCCGCTCCCCTCCAACCCGATGTACCGCTCCTCCCACCCGTCACCCGTCCTCACCGCGAGCCTGACGGGGAGATTGTCGAGCAGCTCGTTGGCGACGACGACACCGCGCATGCGATCGGGCAGACCGTCGATCCCCTCGAGGACTGCCACGCCATCGAGCGTGCGGAGCGCATCCCGCGCAGCCGGAGACGTCTCGACCGCGACGACGCGCTCCGGACGTCTGCCCAGCACGGCGAGTAATGCCCGCAGCAGCGACCCGGACCCTGCACCGAGCTCGACGATCGTGAAGCCCTCACTCCCGATCCGCTGCCGCTCCTGCTCGACGAACCGGGCGATCGTTCTCCCGAATGCCGGCGACACCTCGGGACTCGTGAGGAAGTCGCCTGCCTTGACGGAGCGGAGCGGACCGGTGGCGAAGAACCCGTGATCCGCGTCGTAGAGACACGCCGCCATGAACTTCTCGAACGGCATGGGGCCGTCGGCGCGAATCCGGGAGCGAAGCGAGGACAGCAGGCTCATGGGCCGACGCAGGTTAGAGAGCGGTTTGCAACAGACCGTCAACGCCGCGGTTACGCGACGGTCTCCCTTGCCAGGGCGAGGGCCTCGGCTTGGAGCGGCAGCGTGAGCCGGAAGATGGTCTCGGCGCCGTCGTGGTCGTAGGTGAGATCTCAGCCCATGGCTCTCGCCAGGTGACGCGAGACCGACAGACCCAGACCCATGCCCATCACATGGTCGGGGTGGTGATCATGGGCGCCACGCTCGCACGAGTCGAAGATCCGCTCCCGGTCCCCACTCGGCACCGGTTCACCGTCGTCGCGCATCTCGGCGTAACCGAAGCCTGCCTCCGTCCCCGTCACGATGCGTGATGTTGCGCCCACCGCACCCCTCCGCGTAGAGGACGAGGCGACGCCGCCCTCGGCGGTCGAGACGGTGATGAGCGTTTGTGATCTCGTCGTGGAGCTCGAGGATCGAACGGAGACCGGGCTCCTCGAATTCAACGCGGCTGCATCAGCCGCCGGTCTCGCCTACCGCTTCACGCCGGCCGCCTCGAGGGTGTCCCAGCCCGAGTTCACCGTGTTCCCCGGCGATAGCTCGAGATCTCGATTGTCGAGTGGCGCGCCGAGATGGAGGCCGCGGCCGAGGAGCTCGGCTCGAACCCGGCCCCGCTTCTGCTTGTAGACCGCGTGATCGTGGTCATCGATGGAAGGTCACAGACAGACTTCGCGGATGCGCTCGGACGCCTTGTGGCGGCCGGATACGCGGCCGAGGTCGTCCCCCGGTCCTGAGCCCGCCCGCCGAGCCTCAGCTCGCCTCGATCCAATCGAGGGCGAATGCGCGGAAAGCGGCTCCGGCAGGCGATGTGTGGGCGCCGGTGCGCCACGTCACGGCGACGCGACGCGGCTCCGGCTTGGGGCGGATGGAAACGACGGCGAGTTCCGGACCGGGGGCTCGGGCAAGCGACTCCGGCATGATCCCAATACCCAGCCCGCGAGCCGCGAGCGTGCGAACAGCCATCATGTCGCTGCTCTCGAACCCCACGTGCGGGACGGTGCCGCGGGCGGCAAAGGCGTGATCGACCGTCTGGCGGAACGCAGAGCCCCGGCGGAACGCGATCAGATTCTCAACGGCCAGAGCCTCGAGCGAGACCCACGACCGACCAGCAAGGCGGTGGGGCGGGGCCATAGCCGCCACCAGATCCTCGGTGACAACGACCCATCGATCGAGCCCCGCGGGTATGCGATCACCGGGTGCAACGTTCGACACAACGAGATCGAGGCTCCCCGCGGAGAGCTGGTCGAACATCTCGTCCGCGTTCTCCTCGCGCAGGACGATATCGACGCCTGGATGCAGCTCGTTGAAGCCGCCGAGCAGCTGCGCAAGGTCGAATGGCTCGAGCCAGTGGATCGCACCCACCCGGACGATCCCGGTCTCGATGCCGCGGACCGCGTCGAGCTCCGCCTCAGCCGCCTCCACCTCCGCGAGCACTCTGCGAGCCCGCAGCACGAGCGCCTCGCCCGCCGGTGTCGCGCTCACCGGCGACGATCGGATCACCAATCGCAGGCCGACCTGCTGCTCGAGCTTCTTGAGCGCCTGGGACACCGCCGGCTGGGCAACGAACTGCTCCCCGGCGGCCGCGGTGAAGCTGCCGAGCCGGACTACGGCCTCGAGATATCGAAGCTGCCTGAGATCCATCTCGACGCATCATAATCTCTACTTATGTTGTGGATCGAGTAAATCTATTGGCCGAATGACAAGCCGTCGTCCAACCTGGAGACTCCTTCCCGATGAGGAGAACAACAACCATGGCCGACTTTGCGGAGTCCATCACGATCGATCGCGACCCAGACGTCGTCTGGAACGTGGTCGGCGACCTGGAGAACATCTCCGGCTGGCTGCCGTTCATCACCGAATCCCGGCTCGACGGCCCGACGACTCGCGTGTGCCGCGCCGGTGAACACGGCGAGCTGCGCGAGCGCATCGTCTCACACGACGCGACGGCCCGCCGATACGAGTACACGATCACGAGCGCCCCGATGCCGATCGACGACATCCTGGCCACGATCGCCGTGCTCCCCCACGGCGACGGTGCACGCGTCATCTGGCACACGACCGTGGAGCCCGAAGGGCTCGTCGACATGTTCAAGCCGATCTACGCCGAGGGGCTGAGCAACCTCAAGACACAGCTCGAGGCATAGGCCGCTCGGGCCACCACGAGCCCCGTGCGGGGAGCGGCCCGAAACTCGCCCCCCTTGGGAGGTCTTGGGCGTGCATCACCCGCCTGGCGCACTCCGCGGCGCTCCTCGACGATGATCGACGCCGCGTCACTCGGCGCCCTCTAGACGAGCGGCGTGCC
>JBHHXA010000088.1:0-8754 GCA_046756805.1 Acidimicrobiia bacterium | reverse complement strand
CAGCCGGCGGTTTCGGGGCTCGAGGCGGCAGTCGCTCCGAGCGTGACGTCCGTCTCGGGGGACACCTCCGGCATCCGAGCCCGCGACCAGACGACGTAGGCGATCCCCAGCGCGGCGGCGATCAACGCACCCCACTGGCTCCCCGTGAAGGGGCCCATCACCGAATCGGCGATGACGCTCCTGGTCCCCTCCTGAGCGGCATCGAGCCTGGTGAAGTCGATGAAGAACCGTTGCACGCCGTACCACGCAGCCCACAACCCGAACAGCTCGCCGTAATGGCGCCCCTTCCACACCCGGGTCAGCCACAGGAGGGCGGCAAGCAGCACCGCCGCACCGAGCATGTCGTAGAGAGCCGTGTGGTGGAACGTGCCGCACACCCCATCGATCGCGGTCTCGACGGTGCACTCCAGCGCGTCGTGCTGCGGCGAAACGTCGTAACCCGGCTTGATGGTGTACCCCAAGAAGAACGACGTCGGGCTGCCGAGATGCTCCACGATGGCCAGATCACCGATGCGACCCACCACAGCGCCGATCGCCATACCCGCAGCAGCCGCATCGAGATAGACCGGGACGCTGAGCCGCAGCAGTCGCATCCGGAGCACTCCCCCGATCACCCCCCCGGCATATCCCCCGAGGATCGAGTAGTCGCCTGAGATCGAGATGGCGTCGCTGAACCCGTAACCGGCATCCCCGATGTGCGCCGGAATCGTGAAGAACCTCGCACCCAGAATCGAAGCGACGAGCGCCCAGGTGAGCACCGATTGCGCGGCCTCCGCATCGAAGCGCCTGGCACGGATCTCGCGAACCATCAGATAGGCACCCGCAACGAAACCCACCCCTGCCATCAGACCATGCAGCGAGAGCGAGAGCGGGCCCACCTCCAGAATCGGTATGGGCCGGTAGCTGATTGCGGCGAGCATGCGGCCAGACTACCCGTACCCCGGAGTCGTGAGACTGGGACCGCACAGTCCCGACACTAGGGTCGGCGGGGCCGGCGAGAGAGGGAGTACGAGTGGATCACAAGCAGGCCGCGACGGGAACGTTCGCCTCCGTCGAGGACGAACTCGGATCGATCTCGCGCTGGATGTACGAGAACCCGGAGGTGGCCTTTCAGGAACGGGAGTCGTCGGCACGTCTCGTCCGGTTCCTGCTGGAGCATGGCTTCGACGTCGAGTACCCCGCATACGGTCTCGACACCGCCTTCGCCGCCCGGGTGGGATCCTCCGGCCCCCGGATCGTGATCTGTGCCGAGTACGACGCCCTTCCCGAAGTGGGTCACGCCTGTGGCCACAACATCATCGCCGCCGCAGCCTGTGGGGCGGGTGCCGCGCTGGCCGGGCTCGCAGACGACCTCGGCATCCGGGTCACCGTGTTGGGCACGCCGGCCGAGGAGGCGTACGGCGGCAAGGTCGATCTCATCCGCGCCGGTGCGTTCGAGGATGCCGCGGCTGCGATGATGGTGCACCCGTCTCCACACGACCTCGCAGATCCCGCCTTCCTCGCCGTGGCCCATCTCACGGTGAACTTCCACGGCAAGGAGTCGCATGCGGCGTTCGCCCCGCAGGAGGGCATCAACGCCCTCGATGCCGCGGTGCAGGCCTACGTCAGCGTGTCCACGCTGCGACAGGCGCTCTATCCGACGGACAAGGTTCACGGTGTCATCTCCCACGGCGGCTCGGCGCCCAACGTGATCCCGCACCAGACGTCGATGGACTGGTACGTCAGGGCCGCGACGATGGAGCGGCTCGAAGAGCTCACTGCGAGAGTCAGGGCGTGCTTCGAGGCCGCCGCGACCGCCACTGGCTGCTCGATGGAGATCTCGGACCGGGGCCACACGTACACCGACATGCGGAACGACCCCACCATGGTCGAACTGTTCGCCACGAACGCGCTCGCCCTGGAACGACCGATGGGTCGAGCGGTGGACGAGGATCCGAGCCGGGCGGGTTCGACCGACATGGCGAACGTCTCACACGAGCTGCCCACGATCCATCCCATGCTCGGGATCGATTGCTCGCCCGCGGTGAACCACCAGCGGGAGTTCGCCGCGGCGACCGTGACTCCGGCAGGAGAGCGAGCGATCCGCGACGGCGCGCTCGGGATGGCGTGGACGGTCATCGACCTGGCAAAGCGCGAGCTGTGGGCGGATCTCGGGGGGTGACCAAATCCGGGGCCGAATGCGGATCCCTCGGTAGCCTCGCCGCCCATGGGTCACCTCGGGCGGCGCGCCCTCACCGCCATCGTCCTCATGGTGCTCATGACGGCTGCCGCAGGAGCCGCGCTCGCACAATCCGAGGACGAAGTGGAACAGGCGCGGCAGGAAGCGTTCGCTGCCGCCGAGGCACGCAACGGCGCCGCCGCAGACACGAGGTCGGCCGTCGTGGCGCTCGCCACCGCGGTGCATCGATACGAGTCGCTCACCGCAGAGTTGACGGACATCACGTTCCTGCTCGTCGCGGCGGAGGAGCGGATCCGAAGTCGAGAGCGGGCGGTGGCAGACAGAAGGGCCGAGGCCCGGCGCCTCACACGCCAGGCCTACATCGCCGGCGCAGACACGATCCTCCAGACGCCGGGCGCAGCCGTCGGCCTCGCTGATGTGGCGTTCGCGTCGGAAGTGCGAGCCATGCTCGCCGCAGTGCGCGCCGGTGCCGTGGACGAATTCGACGGTGCGGCAACGGAGCTCGAAGCGCACAGGGTCGATCTGGACACGCTCCGAACGCTGCGGGCCAGGGTGCGGGACGACGCCGCCGCCCTGCTTCCTCAGTTGGAGGACATGCTCGACGCGGCACGTCTGGCCGAGGCCTTCGCGGTCGATGCGGAGCGCGCAGCCCGGGAGCGTTACCAGCTCGCTGCGGGCGAGCTGGAGGCCGCACTGGCCCGGGTGTCACCCGCGGCGTTGCGCTGGCGCGAGCTCGTCGAGCGCTACTTCCCGGACACGGCGACGTGGGCAGCGCTCCAGGTGCTGGACTGCGAGAGCCGCGGTAATCCGGAGGCAGTGCACGACGGATCCCAGGCAACCGGCTTGTTCCAGTTCCTCGAGGGTACCTGGCTCTTCGCTTCCGTCGGCGCCGGCTTCGAGGGTGCCGAGCGGACGGACCCGATAGCCAACGTGGCCGCTGCGGCGTGGCTGGTGGCCCGTTCGGAGGCGCTGGCCCACCCCCGGGGTGCATGGGGACACTGGGAATGCCAGCCGCTCGGCCCGTGAGCCGGCAGCGCGACCAGGGCTAGAGGATCTGGCTGAGGAACAGCTTCGTGCGATCGTGCTGCGGGTTGGTGAAGAAGTGCTCCGGTGTGCCCGCCTCGACGATGTTGCCGTAGTCGAAAAAGAGGACCCGATCCGCGACCTCTCTGGCGAACCCCATCTCGTGGGTGACGACGATCATCGTCATGCCAGACTTGGCCAGCTCCTTCATGACGTCGAGCACTTCCTTGATCATCTCGGGGTCGAGGGCGGACGTGGGCTCGTCGAAGAGCATGATCTTCGGGTTCATCGCCAGTGCCCGTGCGATGGCGACGCGCTGCTGCTGGCCACCGGAGAGCTGCCCGGGGTACTTGTCGGCCTGCTCCGGGATGCCGACGCGCTCGAGGAGCGCCATCGCCCCATCCTCGGCCTCGCCGCGGGGGTTCTTCCTGACCCACAGCGGCGCCAGGGTGATGTTGTCCTTGACCGTGAGGTGGGGGAAGAGGTTGAACTGCTGGAAGACCATGCCGACCTCGGCCCGGATCTTCTCGATGTTCCGCAGGTCGTTCGTGAGCTCGATGTCGTCGACGATGATCGACCCCTCCTGATGCGCCTCGAGGCGGTTGATGCATCGGATGAAGGTCGACTTGCCCGAACCCGAGGGCCCGATGACGACCACGACCTCGCCTTCCTTGACGGTGGTCGTGACACCGGTCAGCGCCTGGAAGTCGCCGAACCACTTCTTGACGCCTTCGCAGACGATGATGTCTTTGGCGTTCGAGTCGACCATGGTTACTCCTTGTGGCTCGTGAGGATCATCGCTCGCCGACCCCGAGCTTCTTCTCGAGCCGGAGGCTGATGCGTGAGAACGTGAACGTGAAGATCCAGTAGACGATGGCGGCGAAGATCAAGGTCTCCTTGATGGAGCCGAGGAAGTTGACCGGCTGGGTCTGCGCCGGAATCACCGCTCTCGCGATGTGGAGGAAGTCGAACAGGCCGATGATGGTGACGAGCGACGTGTCCTTGAACAGCGCGATGACCTGGCCTACCAGGGCGGGAATCACCGCACGCAACGCCTGGGGCATGGTGATGAAGACGGTCATCTGAACGGTCGACATGCCGACGGCGCGCGCCGCTTCGGTCTGACCGTTGGGGATCGCCTGGAGCCCGCCCCTCACGTTCTCCGCCAGGTACGCCGCCGAGAACAGTGTGACGGCACCGATGGCGCGCATCACGTTCTCGATCTGGACGCCGTCTGGCAATGCCACGGGGAACACCACCGAGGCGACGAGCAGCCAGGTGATCAGCGGCACGCCCCGGACGAATTCGATGTACGCGGTCGACATGAGCCGGAAGATGGGCATCGTCGAAGTGCGTCCGAGCGCCAGGAGCACCCCGAGCGGGAACGAGGCCACGATGCCGGTGACCGCGATGATGAACGTCAGGAAGAGCCCGCCCATGAAGAAGCTGCCGGGCACGTCGACGGTGCCGTCGGCCGAGATGAGCGCGAGGAAGTAGGTGAGGATCGCCACCCACGCCAGCCAAATCCCGACATACCGGTTGCGGGTTTCGCCGGAGCCACCAAACGTCGGCGCAAGCAGGGCGAACATGGCGAGCGACATCAACAGCCACCGCACGACAAAGGGCGCAGAGACGAAGAAAGAGACGACGCCCGCGATGAGCACGAGACCGCCCAGCGCCCGGCCCGCCTCGCCCGCGGCACCACCCGAGAGGTAGATGAGCAGCACACTGCCCGCAATGGCGAAGATGAGCCCGGGCAGGATCGAAGCCGTGAAGATCCGCGAATAGTCGATGTCCGGGTCCCGCAAGATGACGAGCACGATCACGGGAAAGGACGCGACCCACGCCCCGATGACGAGTCGTTTCAGCCTTGCGATCGGGACCCGGTCACGTACCAGCAGCCCGACAAAGTATGCGACGACTGCGAGCACGGCGATCACCGTCCACGGGAGCTGCGTCGACGTCGCGATCCCCTCGAACTCGATCGTCTGGTCGAAGCCCGTCTGGGAGTCGGGGTTTGCGGTCACGACGGCGGTGTGCACCGGCACCGTCCACAACGCGACGACGATGAGCCCGATGACGGTCGTCACCACGCCGAGGATGGGCACCGCGGGTCGTTTCGCACCCTCCCCCTGGCGCAGGATGTAGCCGGCACCCGTAAACAGGGCACCCAGGATGAGCCAGCCCAGCCTGCCCGTCACCGAGAACGGGCCGAGGATGCCCATCACCAACAAGGCAGACCCGAAGGCCAGCAACACGCCTCCGAATTGTCTGCGTGACCAAAGGCCGCCGATCCTGTACACCGCGAGCGTGAACGCGAGGAGCAAGAAGATGATCGCCACCGAGATCCACACGCGATGGATCTGGCTGATCGGGTTCCCCGCGGCGTCGAGGATGAGCTCGCTGTCGCCCGCCGGGTAGGCCTGGATCATCAGGAGGCGGAGGTTCGTCGTCACCGCATCCCACCTGCGGTCGGCGCCGAAGAGGAAGCTCAACAACCCGCGGATGGCGAAGATCCCGATGCCGAGGAACACGATCGTCAGGACGCTGCTCGCCGGGGTCGAGAACAGGTTCTCCTTTGCCCACGCTTGCAGCCGTCTCGGCGGCAGCTCAGGCGCCAGGTCCGCGATCTCCGGAAGCTCGATGCGGTCTGTCATGTCATCGCTCCACCAGGGCGAGTCTGCGGTTGTAGAAGTTCACGACGGCCGAAATGGACAGACTCCCGGTGAGGAAGAACGCCATCCAGATGAGCACAACGGGTAAGGACTGGCCCGTCTGGTTGTAGATCGTCTGACCGACCTGAACGATGTCGGAGAACGCAACGGCGATCCCCAGCGACGTGTTCTTGAAGAGGTTCAGGTACTGGTTGCCCATCGGGGGAAGAATGATGCGGAAGGCCTGGGGGAGCACGATGAGCCGGAGCAGCTGGCTTCTCTTGAGCCCGACCGCCTGCGCCGCTTCGGTCTGACCCTTCGAGACCGCCAGGATCCCCCCGCGCACGATCTCGGCGATGAACGCTGCGGTGTAGAGGGTGACACCGACCCACACCGAGAAGAAGGGCGGGGTGATGATGAGACCCGCCGCAGATCCGGAGTCCGACTCGATCGCGTACTGGACGAACCGGCCACCACGGGCGATGACCGCAGGCTGCTGGACGTCGAGCGGCCCACCGGTCGAGCCGGTGAACTTGTCGGCGAACCAGTTCATGATGTTTGCGGAGCCGTCGCGTATCAGCTCGGACAGGGTCTTGACCACCTGCTCCGGCGTCGTCACCTCGAAGCCACCGACCACGAACGCTGCCACTGCGAGCGCTACCCCGGCTACCGCGGCGAAGACGACGCGGAAGACGTCGTCATCGGTGAGCTTGCCGAACCCGGCAGGCGTCCTCCGCGCCTCGAAGAAGCTGCGAATCCACCACGCCGCACCGCCGAGAGAAGCCACCGCTATGACGAGGGGCACCGCAACGGCGGGCAGGTTGCGCACGAAGGTCGCGAGGCCGTCGAAAAGGGGCTCCAGGAACGTCAGCAGCGGATGGGCGAACCACCCGACGATGGCAAAGGCGAGCACCGTCAGGAAGCCATAGGTGAGGGCGAAGGCACGCACCCCGGTCTCCTCCATGAGCCGGGTGCGCCGCTTGCTGACGAAGTGGGCGGCCACCAGCCCCCCGGCGACGAACAACAGCCACGGCCAGAAACCGGTGGATGGGAACGCCCAGGTCGTGGCGAGTCCTTTGTTCGAGAAGTGCACGATCTTCGAGCCAACGTCGTTGTCGGTGAGTGGCGGCAACCCGATGACGAGGGCCTGCCAGAAGAAGATCTGGATGAGCAGCGGGATGTTGCGGATCGTCTCGATGTAGAGGGTGGCGAGCTTGTTGACGATCCAGTTTCGCGAGAGTCGCGCAATACCGATGAGCGTGCCGATGATCGTCGCTGCAACGATCCCGGAAGCCGCGACGCGCAACGTGTTGACGATGCCCGCCACGATGGCCCGGGCCCCGCTGTCGGGGTTGACGTCGATGCCCTCACGGAGCTGGATGAGCGGAGGGTCGGCAAGCCAGGACCAGCCGAAGGAGATCTGGCTCGCCGAGAAGTTGGCGCTGGCCTGCCCTATGAGAACAGCGGCGAGCGAGATGAGGACGAGCAGGGCGAAGATCTGGGCGGTCCACTTCAACACCGCGACGTTGCGCCAGATCGGCGGTCGCTCGTGTGTTCGGACCTCGACGGTCAAAGGCGCCTCCCTCTTCGGCCGCGCTCGTCAGTCCCGGACAGGTGCGCCGGGACACTAGCCGTGAGGCGGAGCCGTTTCCATCGGCCCCTTCGGTGTGCCGCTCACGACGCGATGAGGGCGCCCCTCGTGGGGCGCCCTCATTCGATCGTTGCGAGTGCCGTCTACCGCGCGGGTGGCGCGTAGATCATCCCGCCCTCGTTGAACCGTGCGTTGAGCGAGCCTGCACGCGACAGGCCAACTGCGTTGAGGTTGTTCGAGTAGATCTCGTCGTAGTTGCCGACCTGGCTGATCACCTGGAAGAAGGCGTCTGCGTTCAGACCCATCTTCGTCTGGAGCTCACCCTCACCACCGAACAAGCGACCTGCCTCGGGGTCCCAGGCAGAGCTGTCGCTCACGTTGGCCGAGGTGATGCCCTTCTCATCAGCGATGATCGTGGCGTACACGACCCAGTTGACGATGTCGCCCCACTGAGAGTCGTTCTGCCGGTACACCGGTCCGAGGGGTTCCTTGGAGATCGGTGCCGCGGGGAAGATCACCCACTCGTCACCGGGGTCCTGCGTGGCCTTGTTGCCCACGAGGCCTGAACCGTCCGTCGTGACCAGGTCACACGTGCCGGCCTGGAACTTCTCCATCGCCTCCGGGAACGTCTCCACCGTCTCCAGCGTGATCGACGCACCGGCGACCTGGGCACCCTCGGTGATGTTCTTCTCTGTCGTCGTGCCGGCGTTCGTGCACACGACCGCACCTTCGATGTCCTTCAGCGTCGAGGACTCGGAGAGACCGAAGTCCCTGCGACCCATGAGCTGCTGACCGTCGTAGTACGTCGTGGGAGCGAAGTCCATGCCGATGTCCGTGTCACGGCTCTGCGTGAAGGTCGTGTTACGGATGAGCACGTCGATCTCGTTGTTCTTCAGTGCCTCGAACCGCTCGGCTGCGGTGAGAGCACGGAACTGAACCTTGGTGGCGTCCCCGAAGACTGCTGCTGCGACGGCACGGCAGTAGTCCGCGTCGAAGCCGGTTGCCGATCCGTCAGGCTGCGTCTCGGAAAACGCGACGGCGGAACCGCTGACACCGCAGATCAATTCGCCACGACTCTGCACGGCTGCGAGCGTCGCGCCGGCGGCTGCCTGTCCCGCATCGCCTCCGCCGGTCGCGGCGGTGGTATCGGGTGCGGCGGTGGTGGTGGCGGCCGTCGTTTCGTCTACGACGACGTCGTCGTCACCGCAAGCGGCAGCAACAAGTGCAAGTACTGCGAGCAGTACCGCAAGTCGCTTCGTCATACAGGATCCTCTCTCCTTGTCCTTCCATTGTGAAGCCTCCGCCTC
>JBHHXA010000087.1:0-8785 GCA_046756805.1 Acidimicrobiia bacterium | reverse complement strand
AACACCGTGCGGCCCTGGTCCCTGCGCTCGGAGACCATGGCGTAGAACTCCTGCTGTACGAGCGGGTCGAGACCATTGGTGGGCTCGTCGAGGATGAGCAGCTCGGGACGGTGCATGAAGGCCTGGACGAGGGCGAGCTTCTGGCGGTTCCCGGACGAATAGGAGCGGATCCTGACGTCCAGGTCGAGATCGAGGCGGTGCGCGACCTGGGCCGCATCTCCGAGATCTGGGAGCTTGCGCAGTGCGGCGAAGTGGCGCAGCATCTCCTTGCCCGTCATCTTGTCGTACATCGCCAGCTCGCCGGGTAGATACCCGACGCGACCGTGGATCTCGATGGATTCCTTGCGGCTGTCCAGACCGAGCACGGCTGACGTGCCGGCCGTGGGGCGGATGAAGTCGAGCAAGAGCCGGATCGTCGTGGACTTGCCTGCGCCGTTGGGACCGAGGAAGCCGAAGACTTCTCCCCTGGTCACGGTGAGGTCGAGGCGCTCGATGCCGACGACGTCTCCATAGAGCTTCGTCAGCTCCCTGGTCTCGATCACGGCGGTCATCGTCAGGCAAGGCTAACGGGAGGCCGGACGCCACCGTTTGCTGGTGGTCCGTCGCCCAAACAGCTACGGCGGTCTCTCCGGCCATCGACGGCGCCGGCTACGTCCTCGTCCTCAACACGTTGCCTGAATCGCCTTCGTCCTGCGTCCCTGCCAGAGGACGCCGATGACTCGGGGACGGCGCGGCATCAATCGTGCAACGGACGCGCCTGTGGTCGACTCGTGTGGGCGACGATGGCTTCCACGATGCGGGGCCAGTGTCGCGGCGGTAGATCATGGCCCATGCCCTCGATCTCCAGGAGCCGCGAGCCTTCGATGGCGTCGGCCGTTGCCCGGCCTCCCGAGACGTGGACGAGATGGTCTTCTGTGCCGTGGATGACGAGCACGGGCATCGTGAGGCCTCCCAGTGCTTCTGTCTTGTCGGGGCCGGCCCAGATGGCCGCGAGCTGTCTCCCTGCCCCCGCCGGATCGAACGCCCGCTCGTACTCCTCGGTCACTCTGGCGCGCTCGGCTTCCTCGTCGAAGGCGCCGGGTGTGGCGAGCAGCCTGCGGGCCTCGAGATGAGCGGCGATGGCGCCCTCCCGATCTGGTGGCGGCGGCCGGAACAGCGCTTTGCGCCCGATGTCGTCCATGCCTCCGACGGAAGGCGCTCCCGTCGTCGACATGATGGACGTGAGGGTCAGCACGCGCTCCGGGTGGCCGATCGCGAGGGTCTGAGCGATCTCGCCACCCATGGAGACCCCTACGACGTGCGCCCCGGGGACGCCGAGATGGTCGAGCAATCGAATGACGTCCTCTGCCATGTCACGCAGCCGGTAGGGGACGTCCACGGGTAGACCGGCAGCTGCCAGACGACGCACGCGGCCCAGGTCGACCTTGCCCTCGAGATGACCGGACAGGCCCACGTCGCGATTGTCGAAGACGACGACGCAGTGACCGGCGGTGGCGAGCAGCTTCCGGAACGCCGGTGGGAAGTCCACGAGCTGGCGCCCCAGACCCGCGATGAGGACGAGCGCGGGATCGCTCCGCTCACCTACGACCTCGTAGGCGATCTTGAGTCCCGGCCCGGTGGTGATCGACACGACGCCATCGTACGGTGACGCGCATCGGGAGGGGTCCCCTCGAGAACTACCCTCGCGCCCCATGGCCACGGAATCCCGAACCCTCGTCTTCCTCGCGCTCATTGCGAACACATTGATCGCCGTTGTCAAGTTCGGAGCCGCTGCGGTGTCCGGCAGCTCCGCGATGCTCGCGGAGGGCTTTCACTCGGTGGCGGACACGGGCAACCAGGTCTTCCTGCTGCGCGGGTCCGCGGTGTCCCGGTATGCGCCGACCGCTCAGTTCCCGTTCGGGCGGGGCAAGGAGCTCTACTTCTGGAGCTTCATGGTCGCCGTCTTCCTCTTCGTGGGCGGCGCCGTGGTCGCGTTCCTCGAAGGTCTCGACCGCGTCCGGCACCCGGCGCACGATGAGTCGGGGATCTTGTTCAGCCTCATCGTGCTGGGCATCGCCGCGCTGCTCGAGATCTTCCTGGCCTTCCGGCCGGCGCTGAAGGAGTTCAATCGTGTGCGAGGCAACCGCTCGATCTGGTCTACGGTGCGCGACTCGCGCGACCCGGCGCTGTTGGTCGTCGTGTTCGAGGACAGCGCAGCGGTGCTCGGTCTCGTCGTCGCCGCGGCAGGCATCGTGCTGGCGGACGTCACCGGCTGGTCACAATGGGATGGCATCGCCTCAATCGCCATCGCGGTGCTCCTCGCAGCCGTGGCCTGGATCCTCGCCATTGAGATGAAGGCACTGTTGGTGGGAGAGTCCGCGACCAGGCACGAGCGGTCGCTCATACGCAGCGCAACACTGTCCGTCCCGCAAGTGAGATCGATCGGACGGCTCCTGACGATGCAGCTCTCTCCGAAAGAGATCCTGGTGAACATGGACGTGGAGCTGGACGAGGGTTTGACTACCGCACAGGCGGAGGAGGCGATCGACGAGATCGAGGCGGGGATCAAGGAGGCGGTCCCGAACGCGTCGCGGATCTTCGTCGAACTGGAGTCGGAGAGATGATGTCGGGAGTTGCGTCCGCCCCCGGCTCGTCGGGAAACCTCGGTCCCGGCTTCGATTGTGTCGCGCTGGCGCTGGACCTGCGTTGTGAGGTCAAGGCCGTGCCTGCCGACGAGTGGGCTCTGGAACAAGACGGCGAGACGAGGCTGCCGGCGGAAGGCGATTACGTCGTGCGCGCCGTGCGGGCCGCCGTCGACATGCCGATGCACCTCACCATCGAGAACGCGATCCCGCGCTCCCGGGGCCTGGGCTCGAGTTCTGCAGTGGCTGCGGCTGCTGCGGCGGCGGCGCGCCGAGCGCTCGATCTCCCGTGTGGCGCTGCGGAGCTTTTCGAGATGGTCTCGGGGCTCGAAGGTCACGCCGACAATGCCGCTGCGGCGGTGTACGGAGGGTTGGTGTTGACCTCCTCTTCGGGTGGATGGCGCCACCTGGAGCTGTCGCCCCGCCTGCGGTTCGTGGTTGCCGTGCCGGACGAAAAGCTCTCCACTCATCGAGCGCGGGCCGCCCTCCCCGCCGCGGTGCGGCTCAGCGCAGCGGCTCGGAACCTCTCCCGGCTGGGCTTCCTCATCGAAGGGCTTCGCACCGGTGAGCCGGGAGCGTTCTTGGAGGCCGCAGGCGACGAGCTGCACGAGGGCCCACGGCGTGATCTCTCCCCGATCACCGGCGAGCTGATGGATGTTGCCCGGGCTGCGGGTGCGCTCCATGCGGCATGGAGCGGTGCGGGGCCGTCGGCGCTGGCCTTCTGTCTCGACGATGCGGTCACCGACGTGATGTCCGCGCTCGAGAGGCGCCTCGGTGGGGCGGGCAGTGTGCGCGAGCTGTCGGTCGCGCTCGAGGGTATCTGCTGACGAACTCAGACCCAGTCCTGCTTGCGGTGTGCGATGGCGCGGGCGATGTGATCTCGTGTCGCCGCATACTCTTGGACGGTCGACCCGTAGGGATCGATGATGGGCAGGCCATCCGGGTCGAGCAGGGCGATCCTCGTGGCGTATTCGGGGTAGCGGCGCACCAGCCACCGGACGTGCACGGTCTCCATCGCGTAGATGATGTCCGCACCCGGAGCGAACGCGCCGGCAACACCCTGGGAAACGTGCCCCGTCCCATCGACGCCGATCTGCGAGAGCGCTGCGACCGCTTCGGGGGTCATGGCCCGGCCCTCCGCCGTGGCGATGCCTCCGCTGGCGAACGTCACGCCGCTCGGCGGAAGCACGTCACGTGCGATGGCCTCGGCCATAGGGGAGCGGCAGATGTTCCCGGTGCAGACGTAGACCACTCGCATCACCGCACGGTAGGGGCGTCGCCCCGCATCCCGGTAGGTTGATGCTGTGGCAGCATCCGACCCGGGACCTTGGGCGCCGCTGACGCTCGACGAGGCGACCGATACCTTCCGCGGTGCACCATTCCGGTGGTGGATCGCTGGCGGCCACGCTCTGGAGCTGTATGTGGGCACAGCGTGGCGGGAGCACGCCGACATCGACGTCGGGTTCATGCGCTCGGAGGCACATGCCGTGCGCGAGCATCTCACCGGTTGGGATGTCCACGTAGCAACAGCAGGCAGGCTCTACGCGTGGGACGGCTCTCCTTTGGTTGCCGGTGCAGGTCAGAACAATCTCTGGGCTCGAAGAGATGCCCACGCTCCATGGTGCCTCGACCTCTTGGTTGGAGACGGGGACGAGTCGGCCTGGCGTTATCGGCGGGACCCCGTGGTCCGGTTGCCGTGGAGAACGGCTCTCCTCATGACGAACGACGGCGTTCCGTACCTCGCACCGGAGGTACAGCTTCTCTTCAAGAGCACGAGCGGGCGGCCCAAGGACGCTCACGACGCCCGGAACGTCATTCCCGCGCTCGAGCCGTTCCGCGTGGCGTGGCTTTCCGGGGTCCTCCCCACCGATCACCCATGGCGGGCGAGATTGCAGCAGCGGTGAGGGAGCGCGGCACCCGGGTGGGCATCGAGCCGCGGCGTGTCAGCTCGCGCTGGTGAGGTAGGCCACGACCCCGTCGAGCGGTGAAGAGCTGGTGACCTCGAAGAGGGCAATGTGCGGCGTACCCGCACCGTCGAGTTCGAAGCTGACGAGCTGACCAAGTGCCCTGTCCCCCGCGGTAGCTACACCGGACACGACCCAGCTGCCTGCCTCCAGCGTCGCGTACCGGACGACGGATTCGTCGGAGTAGACCACGTGCGGGCTGCCTTCGGCGTCGAGGGCCAGCGAGGTGATGCGGCGGGCGCCCGTGAACCCGGTGCGGACGTCGTCCAGGGCGTCGACGTCGGCCGTCTCCCAGGTGCCACCGCGGTTGGTGGCATAGCGGACGGTGCCCGAGGTCCGCGAGTCCAGCAGGAAGTAGGACACGTGAGGGTTGCCGTCGGCGTCGAATGCCAGGGACGAGTACCGCCCGGTGTCGCCGTCCGCGTCGATGGTTTCGATGCTCCAGGCGTCGCCATCACGCATGGCGAACTTCAGCTCCTGCGTGTTGTTGTCGTAGTAGGTCAACGCCGGGTTGCCTGCGGGATCTACGGCGAGAGATACGTTGAACTCGTAGGCGATGGGTCCGGAACCGATGGGTGTGACGCTCCACCCCGACGCTCCCCGCTCGAAGTACTCGACCCCGTCGGTGCGTCCGAATTGCTGCGGGTCCACCCCCGCGGCCCGAACGACACCATCGCCGGCGATGACGAGGGTGCTGTCCCAACCGTCGTGACCTTCGTCCTCGATCGCCTCGACTCCCCAACCCGAATCGTTCCGGACGGCCACGGTCAGGTCTCCGAGCTCGTCGCGGAACGTGTTGTCCTGGTGATCGTGGTATCCGATGTGCGGAACGCCGGACGGGTCGTAGCTGAGTCCGATGGGACCGTAGAAGTAGCCGTCGACGACGGTGCTCGGTGTCCAGCCGTCTCCTGCGTCGGCGTAGGCGATGAACCCGTCGAAGGCTTCGAGCAGGAAGGCGACCCCCGGTGTTCCGTCGGGCGCCAGCGCGAGCACGGGCTTCGTGCCCCTGCCGATCTCGGTGGCCGTGAACGCCGCATCGACGCTGAGGGTGAGGTCGCCGGTCGTTGCCCCGCTCCCACCGGGCGCCTCGGTCGTGACAGGCGCTTGCGTCGTCGCTCCGGCGGTCGTCGTCGCGGCGGAGGTCGTTGCAGGCGTTGTTGACGGTGCCGGGCTCGCCGTATCGTCGTCCCCGTCCCCGCCCCCGCAGGCCGCGGCAACCAGCGCAAACGCCGCGGCCAGAAGGGTGAGTCGGGTCACACGATTGCGCATGGACGTGGAAACGTCCTTCTTGTCGCCCCCGAGCCCGGAGTGTCGCACGTGCGACACACGGGGATGGTGTGCCCGTCTCGGGGTGTCAGCGGCGTCCGGCGGCCTCGACGTCGGCCGCGGCGACCAAGGCCGCGAATAGGCGGTGGGACGCAGCATCGCCGGCGTCGCTGAGGTATTCGGGATGCCACTGCACGGCCAGGAGGGGCCAGCTCTCGTCGTCGGCCTCGATGGCTTCGATGACCCCGTCCGCTGCGGCTCCGACCGTCCGCAGCCCCGGCGCGATCCGCCGGACGGCCTGATGGTGGATGGAGTTCACCATCAGATCGGTCGTGCCGAGCGTGCGTGCCAGGAGGCACCCCGGTTCGAGGTTGACGGCCTGGTGGGCGCGGAATGCGGCGTCGCCACGTTGTGCGTGCCCGCCGTCGGAAGCCGCCGGGCCGGACAACGCGGTGGGGATGTCCTCGATGAGTGTGCCGCCGAGGGCGACGTTGACGACCTGGAGCCCGCGGCAAATGGCAAGAACCGGCATCTTCCTCGCCTGCGCTCCGCGAGTGAGTGCGAATTCGAACGCATCACGACGCCCGTCGACCGCATAGACCCTGTCGCGCTCGTCGCTCCCGTAGGTCGCCGGATCCACGTCGCCGCCGCCGGTGAGGACGAGGCCGTGAAGGCGGTCGAGGAGCACCTCGATGTGGGCATCGGGCACGGGCGCCAGGAGAAGCGGGATGCCACCCGCACGCTGGACGGCGTCCCGGTAGGTGTGCTGCACCGAATCGACACCGAGTTCACCGCCCGAAGTGGGGACGACTCTGGGACGCGTGCTGATACCGATGACCGGGGGCATTGCGTCATGCTAGAGGGGTGCCGAAGCAGCACGATCTTCTTGGGGCTCGTCGACAGTCCCGACGTGGGGAATGGCGTCGATGAGTCGCCGAGCCCGAGATGCACACCCTTCAGCACCATCACGGGGTGGAGGGAGAGCCCTCTGCCTGCCGGTGCTGGGCCACGGCGCCACGTCGTGGCTTGCGGATCGAGACCCGGCACGCGAACCTGTGTCCACCGATGCCCGGACGCGCCCCGGACTCGGTGCTCCACGATGACGAAGATTTGAGGTCTGACTACATGGGTTCGCTGATCAAGAAGCGCCGCAAGAAGATGTCGAAGCACAAATACCGGAAGCGGTTGAAGGCGAATCGACACAAGCGGAAGCGCTGAGCAGCGTGCCCCGGCCCTCGGGCCGGGGCATCGTCGTTAGCGTGTGACCTCGTGATCCCGAACCAGCGTCATCTCTTCTCGCTTCCGGACGACGTCGTCTACCTCAATTGCGCGTACCTCTCGCCGCAGCTCAAGGCGGTGTCCGAGGCCGGAGTGGGAGGTCTCGCCGGGAGAGATCGTCCCTGGCTCGTCGAACCGTCGGATTTCTTCGCACCCGGTGACGCGGTGCGGGAGCGGTTCGCAACGCTCATCGGCGGCGACGCCGCCGGCGTGGCCCTCATCCCTGCCGCGAGCTACGGCCTGTCCGTGGCTGCGGCGAACGTGGAGATCCGCCCCGGTCAGACCATCGTGGTGCTCGCAGAGCAGTTCCCCTCGAACGTGTACCCGTGGTGGCAGGCCGCCTCTTCACGTGGCGCGCGGATCCGAACCGTCGCCAGGGAGGGCGGGTCGTGGACCGATGCGATCCTCGAGGCCATCGATCGCACGACCGCAGTGGTCGCGATCCCTCAGTGTCACTGGACGGACGGATCCATCATCGACCTCGAGGCAATCGGTCGGGCGGCGCGGGGATGCGGCGCCGCGCTCGTGGTCGACGCCTCGCAGTCGGTAGGAGCGCATGTCTTCGACGTACAGGCGATCCAACCCGATTACCTGGTAACGGTCGGCTACAAGTGGCTTCTCGGCCCATACCGGACCGCCTGTCTGTGGGCCGCTCCGCACCGGAGGGACGGCGTCCCCATCGAGCACGGCTGGATGGGGAAGGAGGGCGCCGAGGACTTCTCGAACCTCGTCGCGTACACCGAAGCGTTCCGTACCGGTGCGATGCGGTACGACGGAGGCGAGTTCGGTGACTTCATGGCGATGCCCATGCTCGTCGCGGCCCTCGACCAGGTGCAGGCGTGGGGTGTGGCCGAGATCTCCGAGACCCTCGGTGCACTCACGGGCAAGATCGAGGCGGGAGCATCGTCGCTGGGTCTGGTACCGGCTCCCGGGGACGAGAGGGTCCCGCACATGATCGGGATCCGGTTCCCGTCAGGTCTGCCGGCGGCGCTGCCGGGGACGCTACGGGAGCGGAAGGTCTACGTCAGTGTTAGGGGCGACTCGGTTCGCGTTGCTCCCCATCTCTACACAACAGACGGCGATGTCGACCGATTGCTCGAGGTGCTCGGCTCCTTCGTGTGACCCGAGCTCATAGGGTGACGGCGACACCGAAGATCGCGATGCTCACCAGCAGGATGAGGCCCTGGATCGCTCCCCGGACGGCCGCCGACGATCGACGGGCGGTCAGCTGATGACCGAGCGCCAGCGCGGCGGCGGTCCCGACCAGCGTCAGCTTGAGGCCGAGCGTCCCGTCGGACCATGGGATGCGCAGCTGGTCGACCTGCCACACCCCCGTTCCGACGGCCACGACGAGCGCGGTCCAGGTCACCCTCGAGAACTGTCTGGCGACGGCGCGCAGCATCGCCTGATCGGCGCCCTCGCGCCGCATGGTCGGGACCAGCGCTGCAAGCGTGATGAGCCCGCCCGTCCAGGTGGCGACGGCAAGCAGGTGCACCCACTTCAAGAACTCGACGAACCTCATCGGCGGGCACGCTAGCGCCGCGGCCGTGCGATCCCGACGCGACGGAGCCCCCGGCGGTTCCGCTCGGGGGCTCCGTCCTCCGTCCGGGATCGCTCACGACACGGTGCGCGTGCCCTCCCGGCCGGCGGGGAGAT
>JBHHXA010000086.1:0-8790 GCA_046756805.1 Acidimicrobiia bacterium | reverse complement strand
CCTTCTCTGTGATGAAGCCGGTGCCCTGGTAATACCGAACGTCGCCCGCGTTGGGGCCGAGGGCCTTGACGTGGTTGTGCTCGTTGTAGCGGCCCGCCGGGTCGGCTCGGCAGAGACGATCGACGAACTCGGATGTGGGTTGCTCGGAGGGGATCAGGTTGACGCACTCCTCGCGCCGCCACCGGGTGTTGGCCGCGGAATCGGCTCCGAGCCGGGCTGCTGCTTCCGGCAGCGCATCGGGTTCGAGAGCCCGGGCCGGGTCCGTTGCCTCGAACCCGGGGTAGGGACGGGCGTATGGCGCCGCGGACCAGACGTTCCTCTCGGCGAGCTCGGCGTTGCTGACCCGGCCCCGGTCGTCGGCAACCTGGAGCACCACGCGGCGGTCGGTGCGGTAGTGGATGTCCGAGCGGAGGAGGGCAAGAGCGATCGGTCGCACGCCATGCTCGTCGGTCGGCGCCCCGTCGATGCCGTCCCCGTCGAACGTCGCATAGGGGACGCTGGTACCCGATGTCACGTAGCCGACGGGCTCACCGTCGAGCATCACGCTGTTGCCGGCGCGGAGCGGCTTGCGGCCTTCGAACACGGCCAGCGGTTGCACGAGGCGCGTGAGTCTCCTGACCGAGACAGGCGTCGACAGCTCGTGGCGTTTGATCAGCGTGAACTCCTCGCGCTGTCGTGCGAGATCTGGCTGGCCGATGAACGGGCTGGATGCCTCGGCGCGAACGGCCCATGCTGCCAGGGAGTTGGCGAAGATGGGGATCTCGACCCCGTCGCGGTCCTCTCCCAGCTCGTGCCCGTAGAGGGGGAATCCGGCCTCGAGCCGCAGCGAATCCCGCGCCCCCAGCCCGGCCGGCACAGCTCCCGCTGCAACCAGGCGCTCCCACATCTCGACCGCGTCCTCCCGGTGTGGGAACAGCTCGAACCCGATCGGCTCTCCCGTGTAGCCGGTGCGAGCGATGATCAGCCGTCTGCCCGAAGCGTCGGTGGAGATCAACCGGTTGCGCTTGTGGTCCGGGAGCTCGATCTCGCCGAGGGCCTCGAGCAGGACCGTCGTGGCCAGTGGGCCCTGGAGGGAAACCATGGCGAGGTCGTCGCTGACGTCCTCCATGGTCGCCCCTGGCTTGTTGTGCTGGTTCAGCCACTCCCAATCCTTCGATCGATTGGCGGCGTTGACGACGAGGAGGTAGTCGTCGTCGCCGACCCTGTAGAGATACGCATCGTCGACGGCTCCACCCTGCTCGGTTGCGATGAAGGTGTAGTGGGCCTGACCGACGTCCAGACCGCGTGGATCGTTCGTCAACACGTACTCGAGGTGAGCCACGGCGCGGTCGCCCGTGATGCGGAACCTGCCCATATGGCTCACATCGAAGAGCCCTGCGCTGCGACGTGTGGCGAGGTGTTCGGCGATGGTCCCGGCGTCGTAGGAGACGGGCATCTCCCAACCCTCGAAATCGACCAGCTTGGCCTGGTGGCTCTCGTGCCAGCTGTGAAGCTCGGTGTGCAGCAACGGCGCTGCGGTGACGTCGGTCATCGATCACCACCGCGACGCACCGCAGAGGACGGCTGGTCGACCATGCTGCGAGCGTAGCTCTTGCGTCTCGAGGCAGTCGACACGGTCGCCGCGGCCCCACTGGAGCCGCCTCAGTCCTCGAAAAGGGCCCAGACCCGTGCCAAGCCGCAACCGCTCCGATTGCCCCCGCAGCGGGGTCGTGATTTCATGCCGACGAGGTGAGGCATTGAACGACAAGCGCAAGCGGGCGGTGATCTTCGGGAAGGATGCCCACCGGTATGACCGCGCTCGCCCTTCGTATCCAGCCCCGCTCGTCGATGACCTCGTCGCACTCGGCGGTCATGAGGTCCTCGATGTCGGATGCGGCACGGGTAAGGCGGGTCGACTGCTCGCCGCATCGGGCTTCGACGTGCTTGGAGTCGAGCCCGATCGACGGATGGCCGACGTGGCGCGGGCTCACGGCCTTGCCGTCGAGGAGTCGACGTTCGAGGCGTGGGACCCGGCCGGTCGGGGATTCGATCTCGTGGTGAGCGGCCAGGCATGGCACTGGGTCGACCCGCTCGTCGGCCCGGCGAAGGCCGGAGACGTGCTCGACGGGAGAGGGTGGCTCGCGCTCTTCTGGAATGGACCCGAGTACGACCAGGACGTGCGTCGCAGGCTCGACGAGGTGTATGAGCAGGTGGTTCCGCAGATGGCGCCCGGTTCGAAGCAGGCAAAGGAAGCGAAGGGTGACGGGACGGCTGGCCACGTCGCCGCGATCGAGAGCTCCGGTCGTTTCGCATCCGTAGAGGTGCAGTCGTACGGCTGGTCGTGGGTCGGTACCGCGGCCGAGTACTGCGACAAGCTGGCAACGCACAGCGATCACATCCTCCTGCCGCGTGAACAGCGCGAGATGCTGCTGCGACGGGTGGGCGAGGTCATCGCCCCCGCCGGTGGACGGCTCGCCATCGACTACACGACCACGCTCATCCTTGCAGGCCGCGGCGGGGCGTCCTGAAGGCGCGCTGCGGTGCGTCCGCAGTGCGACGGTGCGCGCTCAGCCGGCCACCGGTGTCGAACGGACCGAGCTGCTAGCCCCCGAGCAGCCAGCCCGGCTGCGACGAGATCGAGTGCCACTCCTGGAACTCGAGCACACCCTCGTAGCCGAGATTGCGGCCCAGCCCGGATGACTTGAAGCCGCCGAACGGCGCCCTGCTGTCCTGAGCAGCAGGGCCATGGGCGTTCAGGTACGTATAACCGGCTTCGAGCCGTCTCGCTACCGCAACGGCCCGGTCGCGATCGTCGGTCCACACCGAAGAGCAGAGCCCGTACTCCGAGTCGTTCGCCAGGTCGATTGCCTCTTCATCGTCGCCGAACTGAAGGATCGGGATCGCCGGGCCGAACTGCTCGTCCTTGACGATCTTCAACCCGGGGTCGGGTCGCACCACCATGGTCGGCTTGATGAAGTACCCCGCGTCGAAGTCGGACTCGTCGTCGACAGTGCCGAGCTCCCGCACGTCTGCGCCTGCGTGCTTGGCCTCGTCGATGAAGTCGGTCACGTTTTCATACTGTTCGACGTTGTTGACCGGGCCCATCGTCACGTCAGGCTGTGTGCCGTCGCCGACACGCTGGCGTGCCATGAACGCCGAGAACCCGTCGACCACCTCGTCGAATCGGGACTCGTGCGCGTAGAGCCGTTTGGCCGCCATGCAGATCTGCCCCGTCGACATGAACGTTCCGAGGTACATCTTCAGGAACGCCTCGTCGTCGAGCGTGGCGTCCTCGAGCACGATGGCCGCGTCGTTGCCTCCCAGTTCCAGCGTGACGGGGGTCAGGTTGTCTGCCGCGATCCGCATGACGTGCTTGCCCGTTTCGATCCCGCCGGTGAAGTTGATCTTCCTGACGAGCGGATGTGTGAGCAGTGGGTCACCGATCCTCGAGGCGGGTCCGGTGACGACGTTCACGACGCCGGGGGGAAGCACCTCGGCCATCTTTCGGAGCGTGATCATCGGTGCGAGAGCAGCGTGGCTCGACGGTTTGATCACCACCGTGTTCCCGGCCATGAGGGCCTGGGGCAGCTTCGCCCCCAGGATCGACAGCGGCCAGTTCCAGGGGACGACCAGTGCAGCTACTCCCCGCGGCTGGCGCGTGATGATCGTGTCGAACGGTGGGCCTGCCAGCTCCTCGTCCGTGGCGAGACGATCCGCGTAGCTCGCCACGAGATCGAACCGCAGCCCGAGCCGCGTCAGCTCGAGCGTGGCCTCCTTGATGATCTTCCCGTGCTCACGGGTGAAGAGCCTGATGCGGTCCTTCAGTTCCGCCTCGTCGGCGACGACGGCCTCGTTGATCTTCCGCAGATAGGCAGCGCGCTCGTGATACGAGAGCGCAGCCCAGGCAGGGAAGGCGCCGTGCGCCGCACGCACGGCCGCATCTACGTCTTCGGTGGTCGCAGCCGCGGCCGTGCCGACCAGCTCGCTCGGGCGAGCGGGGTTGAAGATCTGGTATCTGTCCCCGCTCGAAGCCGGTCTCCATTCCCCGTCGATCACCAGTTCGGTCTCGACCGGTGCGGTGTTGTATCCGGACATGCCCATCAGCTCCCTTCGGTTGGCCGCGTCTCCGCAGCGCCGTCGTCGGTGTCTTGCGCGTTCTTGTCTCCGGTGCCCAGGTATGCGGCCTCGATGTCGTCGATGCGGCTCAGGAGCTCGGACGCCGAACCCCCGGTGACGATCGTCCCGCGTTGCATGACGTACCCGCGGTCCGCGAAGTGGAGAACCTGGTGTGCGAACTGCTCGACGAGCAGCACCGCCGCACCCTGGTCCGCCGCCACCCTCGCCAGCTCGATCATCCGTCTGACGACGATCGGCGCCAAGCCGGATGACAATTCATCGGCCATCAGAATCTCGGGGTCGGTGGCCATCGCTTGAGTCAGGGAGAGGATCTGTTGCTCACCTCCGGACAGGATCCCGACCTTGCGGTGCAGCAGCGGGGCCAGCTCCGGGCTCGTTGCCAGCGCCCGGGCCGTGTCGCACCCGGCGAGCCGGAGGTTCTCGGCGACCGTGAGACGGCGGACGATGGCCCGCGTCTCCGGCAAGAGCGCAAGGCCCTTCCTTGCGCGGCGCCACAGCGGTCCCGTCGCCGGCTCACCGAAGAGGTGGATGTCGCCCTTGGCCCGTATCCAGCCGGCGATGGCGAGCAATGTCGTGGTCTTACCCGCGCCGTTCGCTCCGAGCAGGGCGACGACCTCGCCCGGCTCGACGTGGAAGTCGATCCCGTGGAGGACTTCCTGGGGGCCGTAACCCGCCCGGAGCCCGCTCACGGCGATACCGCCCCCGGCCGTCATGTCGTGTCCACCGATGCCGGCAGCTCCTCACCCAGGTAGGCGAGCCGCACGTTCTCGTCGGCGAGCGCCTGCTCGGCCGACCCGCTGAAGATCGTCTCGCCGAAGTCGAGGGCCACGACGTGATCGCAGATCGCGGTCACCATCGAGATGTCGTGCTCGACGAGCAGCATGCCCACGTTCCACTCGTTCGCCACGCGACGGAGCAGCCCGGCGAGCCGTCTCGTCTCGTGCTCGTCGAGCCCCGCCGCCGGTTCGTCGAGGAGGAGCACGCTGGGCGCCGTGGCCATCGCCCGGGCCACGCCCAGCAGCCGCCGCCCACCCTGCGAGAGCTGAGGAGGGAACGCGTCGAGCTCACCCTGGAGCCCGAACGACTCGATCACGATGCCCGTCGCCGGGGTCAGCTCCAGAGCCGGGATGCGGACGCAGGCGGTGAGCCAGGCTCCGGCGCCGAGGTCCTCGGATGCCACGGCCAGGTTCTCGGCCACTGTGAGGTCATCGAAGGGTTCCACGGTCTGGAATGTGCGTGCCAGCCCGAGCCTGGCCCGGCGATGGGGTGTGAGAGGGTCGAGAGCCTGGTCTCCGAGCACGACCCGGCCGCCCCGTGCCGCAGTGAACCCTGAGATGGCGTCGATCGCCGATGTCTTTCCAGCTCCGTTGGGGCCGATGAGCCCCACGATCTCCCCGGGGCGCACCACGAGGTTCAGCTCCGTGACCGCGATCACCGGTCCGTACGCCACATCGAGGTTGCTCACCTCGAGTGCCGCGGGTTCGTGTGCGACGTGGTCCTCACGGTTGCCGATCGTGTATTCGAGCCTGTGCCGCTTTCTTCCGAACCGCTTCACCACGTCCTTCACCACTCCATCCGGCGCAGCGATCAGCTGCCCGATGACGATGAGGCCGGCGATGATGATGAGCCATCGCTCGATCGTGTCCAGGTCGTTGAACAGGAATGCGACGATGCCTGAGGGGGAGATCGCGGCGCCGATGAGCGGCCCGAGGATGAACCCGATCCCACCGATCAGCGTGAAGACCACGGCGAGGAGCGAGTCGGTGAACCCGAACGTCCCTCGCAAGTTGACGTTGTCGAACTGGAAGCTGAGCAGGATGCCGCCGACCGAGACGATGCCGGCCGAGATCACGAACGCGACGAGCTTGATGCGTTGCACGGAGACCCCGAGCGCCGCGGCGGCTCGTTCGTTGGAACGGACGGCCAGCATGCGCCGACCCACCGAACCGGCCCTGAGGTTCGAGACGACGAGCATCATCGCGATCATGAGCACCACGGCTACGGCCGCGAACCGGCTGGCGTGCTCGATGGCGTTGATGTCCCAGCCGAACAGCGTGGGGCGCTCGATCGGGATTCCCGAGAAGGACGCACCGGAGATGCCCTGGTTGGTGAAGACGGTCGTTTCGATCGCTACACCGAGACCGATCGTTGCCACCGCGAGCGTGGGGCCCCGGGTCCGGAGCGCCGGCAGGGCGAACACGAAGCCCGCCACCGAGCCGGCGACGATGCCGGCGACGACTCCGAGTGGAAACGGCCATCCCAGCTCCCCGCTGAGCCGTCCTGCGACGAGGGCCCCCATACCCGCGACGGCCAGCTGAGCCAGCGAGATCTGACCCGCCAAACCCGTTACGACGACGATCGAGAGCCCGACCACCGCGACGCCTGCCGTAGTCGAGATGGCGTCCGCAAGACCAGGGCTCGTGGTCAGGGCGACCGCACCGAGTGCCACTGCCCACCCGAGCGCGGGGAGCGGTCTGAGCCTGGCCCGCCCGACGGCGGGGAGGGCGCTCGTGGACTCACCCCTGCGAGGGAACACCGAGCCTCTGCTCGCCAGCAGCACGATCATCACGATGAACGGCAGCGCGTCTGCCCATCCGGAGCGGTACCCGGTCGGGAGCACGAAGTCCGGGTCCGATTGCCAAAGGAACAGGAGGCTCTGGACCGATCCGAGCACGAGCCCCCCGACCACGGTCAGAGTGAACGAGGACAGCCGGCCGATCAGCGCCGCCACCAGCGCCGGGACGATGAGAAGGATGAACGTGCTGGGCACCAACGACGACCACGGGACCATGAGCAGACCGGTCAGGCCGGCCAACCCGCCTCCCAGCGCCCAGTTGGTGAGCGCGACGCGGTCGGGGTCGACCTTGAGCGCTTCAGCCACCATCTCATCCTCAGCCACGGCGCTCGTGGCCAGGCCGAACCGGGTTCGGCTCATGATGATGGCCAGCGCTGCTCCGAGCACGATGGTGACGGCCACCATGATTATGCGGTCCCAGGTCAGCCGTGCGCCCTCGATCAACTCGATCCCGCCGCGCGGGTAGAAGTATTTCACCGTCTGCGCGCGTTGGGTGATGTTGCCCAGAACGAGCGGAATGGCCTGCTCGATGATGGCAAGGACGCCGACGGTGGCGATGATGCGGACGAGCACCGCCGCCTTGCGTAGCGGCTTCATCACGAGCAGGTGGATGAGGGCCCCAGCGGCAACCGCCGAGGCGAGCGCAAGCAGGAACGACGGCACCCAAGGCCACGCCCAGTCCGTGCTGAATTGCGCATAGAGCGCCGCGGCGAGGAACGCGATGCCGCCGTGGGCGAAGTTGATCACACCGGAGCCGCGGTAGATCTGCACGAGTCCGATGCCGGCGATGGCGTAGGCAGAGCCTGCACCGAGGCCGAGCAGAAGGAAGGTCAACCCCTGTGAAAGGGTGATGGCCCCGATCAACCGGCCTGCCTCCCTCCGGGTGCGTCACTGCCGGGTGCCGGTCGATCCAGGGTCATCGATCGACCGGCACCGGCGGCGGGTGTATCAGCCGATCGGCGCTCCGTCTCCGAAGCTGACGATCTCTCCGCCCTCGACGATGCCTGCGAATCCGGTCAGCGTCGGAATCCGCGGGAAGTTTCCGGCTGCCGGATGTGCGAGCGGCAGAAGGCTGTAGTCGAGCGTCGGCGCCAGCCCTCCGGCGTCGAAGCCGGAAAGGCCTTCCATGGCCCGTTGTGCTCCCTCACGGGTGAAGTCGCAGTCCGCACAGTCGCGGAACGCCTGATCGAGCGCCATGACCGAGACCCAGGCCATGGTGCCGAACTCGTCCGCCATGGTGTCTGCGCTGCCGGTGCGCTCCAGATACGTCCGGAAGTCGTCGTTCCCCGGCACGTCGGCGTCCGGCGCGCGGTACCACCGTGCGGTCATGACGCCGTCGTTGTTGCCGGCCGTGGCGTTCAGGATGACCGT
Organism: Acidimicrobiia bacterium; assembly: GCA_046756805.1. GTDB lineage: Bacteria > Actinomycetota > Acidimicrobiia > Spongiisociales > UBA5794 > CAMYMC01. The sequence continues at coordinate 728 of JBHHXA010000086.1, read as the reverse complement.
GCTCATGTTGGTGGGCGTGAAGACGAGCGTCGCCTCGGTGCCCTGCTGCGCTGCGGCGTTGATCACCGGAGCCGGCTGGGGCGGTGCGAGCAGGTTCAGGACGACGTCGGCTTCGCCGAATTGGGCGACTGCCGGGACGCCGTCGAACTGGTCACGCTCCATGGTCACCGTGCGGGCGCTCGGGTTGCATCCCTGGGCCTGGAGGGTGCCGTCGTACACCGGCTGCGTCGCCAGGATCGAGTCGACCGCAACCAGGTTCAGGAAGATCGTGTCTGCCTGGAGCACCTTGCACGCAATGGTCGCTTCGAGGATGGCGCTTCCCTGCAATCCGTGGTTGACCCAGAAGGCATTCGGTGCAGCGAACGTCGAGGGGAGGCAGGTGAGAGCCCCGATGTTGGGTACCGCGGGCGTCGCCTCGTTGAGGATCGGATACGCGGTGTCGTTGGTGCAGATCGCCGAGCCGACGGCGGCGATGGCATTGGATGCCACCAGCTCACGGCCGCACTCTGCGTTCTGGTCCGCATCGACCTCACCGACACAGATCTCGATCTCGATCATGCGACCCGAACCGCCCAGCCCCCCGTTGTCATTGACGAAGGCGGCGGCAGCCGCAAGCGCGGCACGGCTCTCGGGAAAGAACTGCCCCAGCGCTTCGTTCTCATCGAGGATGCTGTAGACGAGCACCGGCTCGGGCGTCCCCTTGAGGGCCTCCATCCGCCGCTTGAGTT
>JBHHXA010000085.1:0-8812 GCA_046756805.1 Acidimicrobiia bacterium | reverse complement strand
GTTCTCTTCGTGCCCTTCGTGGTAACGCTCCCTCGGCGTCAAGGACATGGGCACGGTGCTCCCGGGTCACGGGGGTCTCCTCGACCGGATCGATGCGATGATCCTCGTGTTGCCTGCGGCGTGGATCGTGTTCCGGGCGGCAGGGCTCCTCGCATGACCCATCTCGTCGTCCTCGGGGCGACGGGATCCATCGGAAGGCAGACCCTCGAGGTCGCCGATCGACTCGGACGGCCCGTTGTGGCGCTGGCTGCGGGATCACCATCTGGCGAACTCGCCGCGCTCGCGGTTGCCCGACCCGAAGCCCTCGTGGTGGTGGCGGCCGACTCGGACGACGCCAGGGATTTTGCCCGTCTGGTGCCCAACGAGGTCCGCACCGGGCCCGATGCGGTTGCGGAGGCGGCTGCCATCCCTGATTCAATCGTCGTGAACGGGATCGTGGGAGCGGCAGGACTTGCTCCGTCGGTCGCCGCTCTCGAATCAGGGAACCGGCTCGCGCTCGCGAACAAGGAGAGTCTCGTAGCCGGCGGCCCTGTCGTGACTGCGGCGCGAGATACCGGGGGCGGTGAGCTGATCCCGGTCGACTCCGAGCACTCGGCGATCTGGCAGGTGCTGGTCGGCGAAGACCGGAGGCGGGTGCGACGGATCATCCTGACGGCCTCGGGCGGGCCCTTCCGGGGGAGGGTCGAGGCCGACCTGGCGACCAAGGGCCCCGAAGCGACCCTCGATCATCCGACGTGGTCGATGGGACCGCGCATCACCGTGGACTCGGCCACCTTGATGAACAAAGCATTCGAGGTCATCGAAGCCCACTTCCTCTTCGACGTCGCCTACGACGACATCGACGTCGTGGTCCATCCCCAGAGCATCGTCCATTCCTTCGTCGAATTCGTAGACGGTGCCGTCACCGCAGAGCTCGGCCTTCCCGACATGCGCATCCCCATCCAGTACGCCATCACGTATCCGGATCGCGAGCCGGCGCCCGTCTCCCCGCTGCGTCTCGCGGGTGTGGACCTCAGCTTCGAGGATCCGGATCGCGGCACATTCCGTGCGCTTGACCTCGGTTACGCCGCGGGTCGATCCGGCGGATCTGCGCCCGCCGTCCTCAACGCTGCCGACGAGGTGGCGGTCGCGGCATTCCTCGAGAAGAGGATCGGGTTCCTGGACATCGCCTCCATCGTCGAACGCACGCTGGACGCGGTGCCGTGGCGGGAGGTCACGACCGTGCCGGACGTGCTCGCCGCGGATGCAGACGCCAGGGCGGCGGCAGGGTCTCTCGTCGCAGCCACAATGGGCATACCGCTGTAGGTAGACCGCAGCGGTACCGTTACAGATCCACAGCAGCGAGCCCGGGTTAGGTGCGCATGGGCGGCTTTCTCATCGTCATTGGCATCATCCTCATGGTCGTGATCCATGAGGGGGCTCACTTCGTCGCGGCCAAGGCATTCGGTATGAAGGCGACGGAAGCCTTCTTCGGCTTCGGTCCCCGGTTGTGGTCGATCAGGCGCGGAGAGACAGAGTACGGCGTCAAGGCGCTGCCCCTGGGCGGCTACGTCCGCATCATCGGGATGAACCCGTTCGAGGAAGTGCCACCTGAGGACGAGGGGCGCACCTACCGGCAACAGCCCTTCTGGCAGAAGTCCATCGTCGTGCTTGCCGGCATCACCTCTCACTTTGTGGTCGCGTTCGGCCTGTTCTGGCTCGTGTCGGTGTTCTGGGGCACGATGTTGCTGCCTTCCTCCGAGCTCTCCCCGACGGTGACGAGCGTGAGCCGGGTCCTGGTCCAGAGTGACACCGGCCCGGATGCGATCCCGCTGCCTCTCGAGGCGGCCGACGAGGTCATCGCCATCGGCGGCGTGCCGCTCACCCAACTCGATCCGCTCTCCGACGATGCACCCGGTGACCTCGTCACTGTCACCGTGCTCCGGTCCGGCAGTGAGGTCGCGCTGGAGACGACCGACCAGGTCGTGCCGACGCCGGCGTTCCTGGCGGGCGCCGCAGTAGGGGACAAGGTCATCCGCGTCGACGACGTCGAGATCGACAGCTGGGTGCGGTTCACCGAGGCTGCCCAGGCTCGGCCCGGAGTGCTGACGACGGTCGTCGTGGAACGCGACGGTGCGGAGGTCGCCCTCACCAGCCCGCTCGCGGTGCGGGACCTCGGGACCGGTCCGGCCGGGTTCTTCGGCGTAGCTCCGGACGACTCGGTGGGACCCATCGTCGCCGTACGGGTGGCGGTGCGCAATCTGGGCACCTCGATCGACGCGGCCACGAGGGGGCTCGTCGATCTCGTGTCCAACTTCTTCGAGATCCTCGGCGCCACGGTCACGTCGGACGATGCGGTGCTCGACGAGTCCCGTCCCATCTCAGTCATCGGGCTGGTGCGGCTCTCCGGGCCGCTCGAGAGCTCGATCGTCCTCCTTGCGTTCGTCAACGTGTTCGTCGGCGTCCTCAACGTTGTCCCGCTTTATCCGCTCGACGGCGGTCACTTTGCCGTCGCTGCATACGAGAAGGTGAGGCGGCGTCCCGCCGACGTCCGGAAGCTGCTCCCCGTGGCAGCCGTGGTCTTCGTGTTCATCCTCATGCTCGGGTTGTTGGGGATCTACCTCGACATCTTCAATCCGCTCGAGATCCCCGGACAGTGACAGAAGCCGCCCGGCCCCGTCCTACCATCGCGGCGATGGACCGCAGGGAGACGAGGCAGATCCGGGTGGGCGCAGTGCCGGTCGGCGGCGACGCACCCGTTTCCGTTCAGTCGATGACCATCACCAAGACGGCCGACGTCGAAGGCACGCTCTCGCAGGTGTATGCCCTGTCCGGATCGGGCGCAGACATCGTGAGGATCACCTGCAACGACGTCGGCGCTGCCGAGGCGCTCGCCGAGATCGTGCCCCGATCGCCGGTGCCGATCGTGGCCGATGTCCACTTCCAGTACCGGCTCGCACTCGCAGCACTCGAGGCCGGCGTCGCAGGGCTCCGCCTCAACCCGGGCAACATCCGCAACGAGTCGCACATCAGGGAGGTGGCCCGAGCCGCGGCGAGCGCTTCTGTGCCGATCAGGGTCGGCGTGAACGCAGGCTCGCTGGACAAGGATCTGCTCGCCGAGCACGGGGGCCCGGTTCCGGAAGCGCTCGTGGCGTCCGCCATGCAGGAGATTCGGTACCTGGAGGCCGAGGGGTTCCACGACATCAAGATCTCCGTGAAGCACTCCCACGTGCCTTCGATGGTGGAGTCGTACCGGCTGCTCGCAGACACCGTCGACTATCCGCTCCATCTGGGTGTCACCGAGGCCGGACCTCCGCCCTCGGGTCTCATCAAGTCGGTCGCTGGGATCGCCACGTTGCTGCTGGAGGGGATCGGGGACACGATCCGGTTCTCGCTCACGGCGGATCCCGTCGAGGAGGCAAAAGCCGGCCGTCAGCTGCTCGAATACCTCGGTCTCCGAGAGCGATCGGGTCTGGACCTCATCGCGTGCCCGTCGTGCGGCAGGGCAGAGGTCGACGTCATCGATGTGGCGCGCCGAGCGCGTGAAGCGCTCGAAGCCGAGCAGCTCCCGATCCAGGTCGCCGTCATGGGCTGCGTCGTCAACGGACCCGGAGAAGCGCGGGAGGCCGACATCGGCATCGCCGCAGGCCGCGGCAGGGGCCACCTGTTCATCAGGGGCGAGGTGGTGCGGGTCGTGCCCGAAGCCGAGATGGTCGATGCCCTGCTCGACGAGGCTCGCCTTCTCGTGCGTGACGGCGCCGAGGCAAGGCTGGCCGCAGCAGACGGTGTCGCCGCGAGTGAGGCGCACGAAACGGCCATCGAGCTCCTCGGCATCCAGGGCGATGCCAACGCGGTCGAGGAACGGCGGGCCGCGGTAGCCCGTGTCGCCGCTCCCGAGTGACGAGCGGCGCGGATCCGGGGGGGCGTCGCCATCTGGCGTTCCTCACCCGGTTCCTCATGGCCGTGAGCCTCCTTGCGGCCGGGGCGCTCGTACTCGGCGAGGACGGGGGTGAGGACGAGGCCGCGGCTGTCGCCCCGGTGCCATCCGTCACGACTCCCGCAAGCTCGTCACCGCGGGCGGCTCCATCGACCACACGGACCTCCACGACGGCCCCGAGCCCATCGACCACCACCTCGTCCTCGACGACGAGCACCGTCCTCCCGACGACGACGATCACGACGACGACCACCACTCGCGCCACTCCCACGGAGCCGCTCGACGCCGGGCAGATCCGCGAACTCGTTGCACCGTCGGTCGCGTTCGTGACCACTCTCAATGGGACGGGGAGCGGGGTCCTGATCGGGGAGAGGCTCCTGGTCACGAACGGGCACGTCGTCTGGCCCTTCGAGGCCGTCGGCGTGCTGTTCCCGGATCGTCCGGGCCGCCGTCCGGGACGTGTGCTCGCGGTGGATCCGTTTGCAGATATCGCTCTCGTGGAGGTCGGGGGACGCGTACCCCTCCCGCCGCCGGTTCTCATCGCGTCGGAGGAGGAGGTCGACAGTGGCGACCCGCTGTTCGTCATCGGCTATCCCGAGCCATCTTCGCTTGGACCCGAGCCGACGATCGTGGAAGCCACGTTCCGTGAGGTGCGCGACTGGGCCTTTTCGGGGATCCGATGGGTGGAGGCCGCAGGCCCTGCGATCTCGGGTCAGAGCGGAGGTGCCTTGGTGACCGAGACCGGCGCTCTGATCGGTATCACGACGTTCGGCAACCTGTCCGATCTCTACGCCGCGGCGATCGATGATGTGGAGGATCTCGCACTCCGGCTCGAGACCGACCCTGAGACGCGGGGGATCATGGTGCGCCCTCTGCCTCGCTCGGGCGGCCGCCGCACACTCGAGGTCGAGCTCGGGGGCCCATGGGATCAGGCGCTGTTCCTCGTCTGGGTGTCCGGTGGTGTCGAGACCGATGTCGCAGCGGATCGACCCGACGTTCGGTTCACGGCGCTGGACTTCGGGGGGGCGGTGGTCGAAGAGGGTGTGGGCCAGATCGAGATCGACTGGGTGTCGAGCATCCCGGGCGTAGTGGCCGTGGGCGCCGACGAGGCCGGCCCCGTCGGCCTCGAGTCGACGCTTCCCATGGTCCCGCTCGACGACCCGGACGACGGGCGCCCCATCGCGGCCGGTGAGCTGATCGTCGGAATGATCGACACGCCCGGCGATCGGGATCACTACTTCCTCGATGTCGCCGCGCCGGCGGACGACATCGTGGTCGCGGTGCGTGCCAGGACCAGGGCTCGCATCACGGTGTACGGCCCGGATGCGAGCAGGCCTATCGTCAGTCGGCAGGACCGCACCGGGTTCTTCTTCAGCGATCCGACGGTGTCGTTCGATGCGGCCGTTGCGGGCCGCTACGTGATCGCAGTGGAGGATGTCGGCGCCCAGTTCGGGCCGTACGAGCTGTCCGTCGGCTGAGCCGCACCTCGGCCCCCCACCGTTATGCTCTTGCCACCGCAGACCACCTGAGGAGACGATTGTGCGCTGGTCCCAGGCGTTCATCCCGACATTACGCGACGACCCCGCAGATGCGGAGGCCGTGAGCCACAAGCTCCTCGTGCGGGGTGGCTTCATCCGTCAGCTCATGGCGGGCTCGTACTCGTTGCTCCCGGCAGGGATGCGAGTGGCCACGAAGGTGTCGAACATCGTCCGCGCCGAGATGGATCGCATCGGGGGCCAGGAGTTCCTGTTGCCGGTGGTCCACCCCGGCGAGCTCTGGAAGCGCACCGGCCGCTGGGACGACGTCGAGGGGATCCTCGTCAAATTCAAGGATCGTCGTGACACGGACCTCCTGCTTGCCATGACCCACGAGGAGGTGTTCGCATCGCTCGCCTCTGAGTTGACCTCGTACAAGCAGCTCCCCACGATGTGGTACCACCTCCAGACCAAGTTCCGCGACGAGCCTCGTCCCAAGTCGGGGCTGCTCCGGGTCCGCGAGTTCGTGATGAAGGACTCGTACACGTTCGACATCGACGAGGCGGGTCTCGATGTGCAGTTCGATCGGCACTTCGAGTCCTATCGCCGGATCTTCGAGAGGCTCGGGCTCGATGCCGTCGCGGTCGAGGCCAGCTCGGGCGTCATGGGCGGCACGGAATCCATCGAGTTCATGGTCCCCTCCACCGTCGGCGAGGACTTCATCGCTCGTTGCCCCGCAGGCGACTATGCCGCCAACGTCGAGCGGGCGGTTTCCCGGCTCGAAGCCGTGGACGACGTACCGTGGCGTGGCGAGCCGGAGCGGTTCCCCACGCCCGGAGTCCGCACGATTGCCGCACTCGAAGAAGCGTTCGACTTCGCATCCGCCGATCGTCAGATCAAGAGCCTGGTACTTGTAGTCGATGGCGCCGTCACGCTCGTCCTGCTCCGTGGCGACCACGACCTGATGGAGCAGAAGCTCATCGACGGATTGGGCACCACGGACGTTCGACCCGCTCACATGGACGAGATTCGGGATGCGCTCGGTGCCGACCCCGGGAGCCTCGGTGCGGTCGCCGTGACCGACCTGCCGATCATCGCCGACCCCGCGTTGCGGGGAAGGGTCAACATGGTCACAGGCGCCAACGATGACGACTGGCATCTGCGCGGCGTCGACGTCGACCGCGACATCAGGGTCGACACCTGGCTCGATGTGCGCAGCGTGACCGCTGGGGAGGGGTGCCCCGAGTGCGGCAAGCCGCTGGCGGTGGCGAAGGCCATCGAGATAGGGCACATCTTCAAACTCGGGACGAGGTACTCGACAGCCCTCGGTGCCACAGTCCTCGATGAGAACGGTGCTGAGCGTGCCATCTGGATGGGCAGCTATGGCATCGGGATCGGACGCAACGTGGCTGCCGTCGTCGAGGCTCACCACGATGAGCGGGGCATCGTGTGGCCGGTTCCGGTGGCTCCGTGGGAGGTCGTCGTCACGGTGGTCAAGCCCGCACACGAGGAGTCCACGACCACGGCTGAGAACCTGTACCAGGACCTCCTTGCAGCCGGCGTCGACGTCATCCTCGACGACCGCGACGGGCGACCCGGCGTCAAGTTCACCGATGCCGAGCTCGTGGGAATCCCGTATCGCATCACGGTCGGTCCTCGCGGTCTCGACGAGGGCATCGTCGAGCTCACGACGCGACGGACGGGTGACACCGACACGCTGCCGATCGGGGGTGCGGCGGCGGAGGTGGAGCGGTTGGTCGCCTCGGAGCGGTGATCGCCGGAGCCGGCTTCTGGCGCCGATTGCTCCCATTGCCCTGTTGAGTGGTCTGTTACACTCGACGGTGACCAACTGAGAAGTCCGTTCGAGGTGGGCCTGCGCCCACCTTCTTTCGTGGTGCATGAGGAGCAGGAGCAAGGTGAGCGACCCGACGAGTCGGCTCTGGGACGTCGTCGAGACGTATGTCTCGGCGGAAGGCATCGAGCTCGACGATGTCGAGATTCGCGGCGTGGGACCAGGCACGGTGGTGCGGGTCGTTGTCGACGCCGACACCGGTGTGGGCGTCGACCACATCGCCCGGCTCTCCCGCGGGTTGTCCCGGGCCCTGGACGCCGATGATCCGATGGCCGGTGCGTACACCCTCGAGGTGACGTCGCCCGGTCTGGAGCGATCGCTGCGTCGACCGAGGCACTTCGAGAAGTCGATCGGTCGGGAGGCGAAGGTCAAGACCCGGGTCCCGGTGTGCGACGCCAAGAACCACCGGGGCAAGATCCGGGCGTCCGACGAGCGTGGCTTCGTTCTGGAGGTCGATGGCGCCGAGAGGCGCATCGGTTATGACGATGTTGCCGCGGCCCGCACCGTGTTCGTGTGGGAGAAGAAGGCGAAGCCGGGCAAGCGGCACTGAGAAAGAGGAACCAGGATGGACATCAACGAGGTGCTCGAAGCGCTCGAGATGGTGGCGCGGGAGAAGGGTGTCCCTGCCGACACCATCCTCGACGCGCTCGCCAACGCGCTCGTCTCTGCGTACAAGCGCACCCCGGGGGCGGCTGAGGAAGCCAGGGTGACCATCGATCCGGAGACGGGCGAGATCATCGTCTACGGGCAGGAGCTCGACGAGGACGGCAACGTCGTCCGGGAGTGGGAGGACACCCCAGACGATTTCGGGCGAATCGCAGCGCAGACGGCCAAGCAGGTCATCGCACAGCGTCTGCGAGACGCGAAGCGGGAGCAGGTCTACGACCTGTACGAGGGACGCGAGGGCGATCTCGTCACCGCCATCGTGCAGAGCTCCGATCACCGGTACGCATTGCTCGATCTGGGGAATGCCGAGGCGATCATGCCCTCGTCAGAGCGAATCCCATACGAACGCCTCGATCGGGGCAACCGGGTCAAGGCCTACATCCTCGAGGTACGGTCCGAGGGGAAGGGCCCGCAGATCGTCGTCAGCCGCAGCCACACCGAGTTCATCCGCTCGCTGTTCGAGCTGGAGGTGCCGGAGCTCGTTGACGGCGACGTCGAGATCCGGGCGATTGCCCGCGAGCCGGGCGCCAGGACGAAGATCGCGGTCGTCTCGCACGATCCGAACGTCGACCCGGTGGGCGCGTGCGTCGGTGCCCGCGGATCGCGGGTGCGTCAGGTCGTCAACGAGCTGCGCGGCGAGAAGGTCGACATCGTCGAATGGCGCGAGGACACCGTGTCGTTCATCGGCGCCGCGCTGAGCCCCGCCCGCGTCAAGGAAGTGCGGCTCGACGATGAGGAGATGGTGGCGACCGTCATCGTGCCCGATCATCAGCTGTCGCTGGCGATCGGCCGCGAGGGTCAGAATGCCCGCCTCGCAGCCAGGCTCACCGGGTACAAGATCGACATCTCCAGCGAGTCTCAGGACCTGGGGCTCGACATCGAAGACAGCGAGGACGGCGAGGA
>JBHHXA010000084.1:0-8832 GCA_046756805.1 Acidimicrobiia bacterium | reverse complement strand
CAACAGGAACAGGGCGAAGGCTGCGCCGAGTCCGGCCCAGCCTCGAATGGTGGGCATCAGCCGACGGTCCTCGTACCGGGTACGGGCACGCCCTGACCGACACCATCGACGACGTCATCGACCGTCACGCCCCTCATCTGGGCTTCCGGTCGAAGGATGAGCCGGTGGTTGAGGACGGGTCGCAGCATCGCCTTGATGTCGTCGGGCGCGACGTAGTCGCGTCCCCGCACCGCAGCGTGGGTGCGAGCCGCCCGCTGCAGATACAGCGTGGCGCGAGGCGATGCGCCGAGGAGCAACTCGGGGTCGTTCCGCGTCGCCTCTGCGACATCGACGAGGTACGACTTCACGACGTCGGCGACGTGGACCCTGGTGACGATCTCGGTCATCTGCGTGATGTCGTCTGCGTGGACGACCGGCTCCAGGTCGGGGAACGTGGAAGCGATGCCGTGGGTGTCGAGCATCTCCAGCTCCTTGTCCCGGGCCGGGTATCCGACGCTGAGCCGCATCATGAAGCGGTCGAGCTGAGCCTCGGGCAGGGGATAGGTGCCTTCGTGCTCGATGGGGTTCTGAGTGGCGATCACGATGAAGGGCTGGTCGAGCACCCGGGTGGAGGCATCCACGGTTACCTGCCCCTCCTCCATGGCCTCGAGCAACGCTGCCTGGGTCTTGGGGCTCGCCCTGTTGATCTCGTCTCCGAGGACGACGTTGGCGAACACCGGACCGGCACGGAAGACGAAGGCCGAAGCATCCCTGTCCCACACGGACACACCCGTGACATCGGAAGGAAGGAGGTCAGGGGTGAACTGGATCCTCTGGAAGCTGCAGTCGATCGACCGGGCGAGCGACTTGGCGAGCAGCGTCTTGCCCACCCCCGGGACGTCCTCGACCAGGGCATGCCCGGCTGAGAGGAGACAGATCGTGATGAGCTCGATCGTGTCTCGTTTGCCCTGGATCACCCGTTCGATGTTGTCGGTGATCGCCTCGAACCGTTTGGAGAACCATTGCAGGTCCTCGGCACTGACGGTCAACGCGCGCTCCCTTCATGTTGCCTCCGGCGCGGACCACCCGAGGATAATCGCAGCACAGGCAAACGATCCCACGCGCCTGTTGCCATGGCGAACGGCGGGCGGGGTACGATCGGTTCCCATGATCGGACGTCGAGCCATTGTCGCGATCGCGGTGCGGCCGAAGCTCTGGCCTGAGGCGCTGCGGGCCCTGGTCGCGCTTTCGCGCGACGGGTGGTGGCGGAGGGGCCTGCCACGTCCCGAACCGACCTACGCCGCCTGGCGTGTGATGACCGCCTACGGGACTGCGGAGGCTCACGTTGCCCCGGAGGATGCGGTGGCGTATCTTCGTTGGCGGAGAAGGCAGCGAGCCTCAGGGGGAGGTTGACGTGGCCAGCACGCTTCGCGAAGAGATCCTCGGTATCGAGGGGATCGACGGCGCCGAATTCGACGGCGACGCCGATGTGCCCGAAGGGGTGCGCGTGAGGCTCGGGGCAGGGGCGGACGCCGATTTGGTCAGTAGAGAGGTGAGGCGAGTCCTCGCCGAGCGCGGCATGCGTTCCCATCTCACCGGGCCCAGGGTCGAGCCGGCCCAGCCCCCACCGCCGCCGGGCGCACCGGGAGGCGCCGTGGTCGCGCTGCCGGGCCGCGGCGAGGCGCGGCTGGGACCTGCTCCGCCGGCGCCGGTGTCCAGCACCGAGCCCGCGGAAGCGCTCCCCGAGGCCCGCAGCGATCTTGCGCCTGCCCTCGAGAGCGTGGCCGTCGAAGAGAGCCGGGGCGGCGTGACGGTGCGTCTCACCGCGACCGACGGCAGGACGGCAGTCCAACGGGCGCAACCCCTCAGCAACGGGGTCGATGCCGCCGTGGTCGCCGCCGTCGTCGAGCTCACCGGCAGGGGCCCGATCCGGCTGCTGGGGGTGCAGGAGAGCGTGCTCGAGGGGAGCGTCGTCTTGACGGTCGTCGTCGAGCGGGAGGATCGAAGTCGTCGTGCCGGCTCCGCAGTCTCGGAGGGCGGTCGCGCCTACGGGATCGCTCGCGCCGCCTGGCGGGCTCTCACGGCGACGGACTGAGCCGCTCGCTTCGGGTCTGGTCGTGGTCCGGTGGGATGAGCTCGATGATCACGTCCGAATCCGCCTCGTCACCGTCGGGGTCCATGCTGAAGACCCGCGTCGGCCTGCCGGTGCCCAGGAGCTCGGTGTGGAGGGCGACCTTTGCCAGCACGTCGCGCACGATCATCCGGATCTGTTCCGAAGGTGGGTTCGTGAGCGCCGTTTGATCGTCCTCGTCGACGGAGAGCACTGCGACGCCCCTGGAGCGCAGATCCCACAGCATGACTTCCTGGGTGACCTTGTCGGGGGAGAGGACCGTGAGGTCGGGCACGATGACCGCCTCGGCCTCGGCATCCTCCGCACCGACGATGCCGAGCAAGGCCTTGTAGCCGTCCCTTCCGAGTGAGTGGCCGGGGGTCCGAACGTCCTGGCAGATGGCGACGAGCTGGTGACCGGTGTCATGCACCCAGCGTCGGATCCGCTCTGCCTGGGAAAAGGCAGGCTCCGACTCTGCCGGTCCGGCGGCGTCCCTGACATATCCCACCACGCGCACGGCGGTCTCCGACCTTGGTTACTACGCATAGTCTCGCACCAATACTGTCCGTGGTCAACGCTTTGAGGGGAAGGGGTGTAGAGAAATGAAGAACCGGAATCGCCACGTCGGTTCGTCGCCGGCGCCCGGGCGGGGCCACACGGACTTCGTCACACACCCGGTCCGTTACGTGGGACGATGACCCAACCGCCTCTGAGGGTCTACCCCAGGCGATCGAGACCGGCCAGGGCCCCTGCGTGGTCCGGTAACCGTGCCAGGGCGTCCTCGTAGTCGGCTTTGGCGTCTGCGAACGGCCGGCTTCTCTCCTTCGCCGAGCCGCGGAGGTAGAAGGCCACGGCCGCGACATCCGAGAATCCTTCGTCGGTCGTCATTCCCGGGTACTCGATCACGGCAGTTGCCGCGGAGATGGCTTCTGCGAAGTCACCCGCCTCGAGGGCCTGGTGGGCCCGATAGATGGACGCTTTGGCGAAGCCCCCACTGAGGGCGGCCATGGGGTCGGAGGTTGCGAATTTCGCGGGAACACCCAGTGCCGCCAGCGTGGCCATCATGTGGTCGTCGGAGCCGGGGGGAGCCTGCGGCGGGCTGCTCTTGCGGAACCTCCTCCTCACGGGTCTCCCTCCCGACGACGATGCAGACTCTACCGATCGGATGACGCGCCCGTGGATCGCAGAGGGCGTCTGGTGGGCAAGGTGTCATGTGTGTGGCTCCCGCAACGTGCTACTGACTCGAAGATCCACCCCTCGACGAGGACGAGCTGTGGCGGCCGGTGTCCGTTCACGGCGCCCGCGAGACCGCCGCCGGGCCTCCGCGACCCTGCCTCGGTTGGGTGCAGCGCCCCCGCGCACGGTGCGACCGTGACCCACTGGTACCCTGCTGCGACATGGCTCGGGCCCTCGTACTCAACGCGACGTACGAACCGCTCTCGGTGGTTCCGGTGCAGCGGGCCCTCGTCCTCGTCCTCAACGAGCGTGCGGACCTCGTCGAGTCGAACGGGCGTCTGTGGAGAAGCGAGCACATCGAGTTGCCCTCACCGTCGGTGATCAGGCTGCGCAGGTTCGTCCGGGTGCCGTACGCGCGGCGGGTGCCGCTGAACCGAAGGGCCGTCTTTCTTCGCGATCAGCACTCCTGCCAGTACTGCGGGCATGCTGCGGAGAACATCGACCACGTGGTTCCCAAGTCGCAGGGAGGGCTCCACACGTGGGAGAACGTCGTGGCGAGCTGTCGCCGCTGCAACACGAAGAAGGGCGGGCGCACACCGCGGCAGGCAGAGCTCTCGCTGCGCAGGCGACCCCAGGCACCTCGTGAGCACGGCTGGTTGTTCGTGGCCATGGGGGCGCGACCCGACCCGGTTTGGGAGCGGTATCTGCTCAGGTCGATCGACGGAGCCGGTGGTCCAGACTGACGTTCCGGGGGCGAGAGCTAGCTACTCGACACTGCGAACTTCTCAGGCCAGCAGAGCCTTCCCGCCACACCCAGGGTGCCCCCTGCAGCGCGGCTCGGAGCGATGAAGAGGTCGCCGGCAGAACAGAACCAGGTGCCAGACGCGCTCCGGGTCGCGACGAACAGGAAGGCGCGACGTCCCGGGTCCCGGTCGAAGTACACGGTGCCCAGCGTGCCCGCCGGGTTGTCGGTGCCGGCCCGGATCTCGTCTGCGAGCGCCAGGGTCAGCAGGTTGCCGAAGGCGGTCTCGTCGAGCCTGGCCAGCGACTCTCCGTTCCCGTCATAGAACCGTGCGGCGGCAGATACGGCAGAGGTGAGCAGTGTCTGAGCGGCCTCGTCGGCGGCTGCTCGCACTCCCGGCGCCGGCTCGCCGCCGATCTGGAACTTGGGGCCGGGGCCGAAGGCGTAGGGCACCGGGGCCCCTGCACCGCCCAGGTCACACAGCGTCGGGTCGATCCCGACACTCGGGGCTACGCCGGTGAGGTCAAGCCACACTTCTCCGTCTGCCGTCGGGAGCCGAACGCCCTGAGGAAGCGTGTCGACATTCGTGAACCTCCCATCCCTGGGAGCGGAGAACACGAGGGCTCGCGCAGCCTCCGTGAGAGGGGGTATCCGGACCATCTCGCCGGACACTCGCGGCAGCGTCTCGACGTCGCCCCAGAATGTCTCGATGCTCATCCTGGCCGCAGTTCCGTCTGCCCATTGCACCACCGGGTCTGCGTTGAGAAGCGAGAAACGAGGCCATCTCGCCTCTGCGGTGTTTGCGTTGCTGACATCGAAGGTCACGGCGAAGATGTGAGCGACCGGCTCGATCGCCGGGTCACCGCAGACGAGCGAACCCGTTGCCCTTGCCGTGACGCTCAGTCCGGGTTCCCACAGGATCGTTTCACCGAGACGAACCCGCTGTAGCGGCGGGGAGGCATGAACGACGTCTGTCCCCTGACCGCCGAGTTGCCAACCGGCTACGGGCGAGCCGTCGACGAGGGCGAGGACGGCGCCGTTGGTTGAGGCCGCGGTCGGGATCTGGAACCCGAGCGTCCAGCGCACGGCACCACCCGGTGCGATCACACGAACCGCCGCACCTGGTGCACCGGCTCGGGCGGGATGCACGGCGTCGACCTCGTGGAGCACTCCGGTGGCGTCGCGTACGACGATCGATGGGAGGCCGGGACCGTCGATGCCCGGCGTCCACATGGGGAGCACCGACTCGCCACCGTTGCGAAAGCTGACGTCCAGCCGGATCTCGGTGACACCGGCGAGCGTCGGTGACTCGGCTGCGAGAGACCGCGAGACGCTGAGGTCGTAGTCCATCCCCTCGAAGACGGATCCCAGTCCCATCAGCACGATCGGAGCTGTCTGCTCCGGGTCGGGTGGCTGCTGGACGGAAGGAACGGTGGATTGGCCGTTCGCCGCGGGCAGGCCCAGCATCACGATCACGAGCGCGATCGTCGTGCCAAGTTTGCGCGTCATGAAGTCTGAACCCCTCTGATCGGAGCGCACCACATGCATCGGACCTCGCCGCTGAGGCTTTGAGAGATTTCGCGACCTTAATGGCTCGCCGCGGGCCGTGCCTGGTCGGGTGCGGGATGAGATGCCTCGGAACCTCCATCTACGATGGCGTCGATGGAGGCGAGGCGCGTGAGGATCGGCGTGGATGTGGGTGGCACGAAGATCGAGGCGATCGCGCTCGCAGCCGACGGTACGGAGCTCGGTCGGAGCCGGGTCGATGCACCGCGCGGAGACTACGAGGCGACGGTGGCGGCCATCGCCGGGCTGGTGACGGGTCTCGAGGCGGATCACACTCCCGGCACCATCGGGCTCGGCACGCCGGGTGCCGTCGACCCGGTGACCGGCAGGATGAAGAACAGCAACTCCGTCGTCCTCAACGGCCGGCCCCTCGCAGCCGACGTCGGAGCCGCGCTGGGCCGACTCGTGCGGATCGCCAACGATGCGGACTGCATGGCGCTGTCTGAGGCATTCGATGGGGCGGCGGCGGGCGCCGATCCGGTCTTCGGCGTCATCGTCGGCACAGGCGTGGGCGGGGCATCGTCGCCCGGGGGAGCCTGGTGTCCGGGCCCAACGCCATCGCAGGAGAGTGGGGACACAACCCGATGCCGTGGCCCCGGCACGACGAGCTCCCCGGCCCTGCTTGCTACTGCGGCCGAAGCGGGGGTATCGAGACCTTCCTCAGCGGTCCCGGTCTCGAGCGCGCCCACCGGGCCCGGACCGGCGTGCAGAAGCCGGCTGCCGAGATCGCCGCCGCTGCGGCTTCCGACCCGGATGCCGGCGAGACGCTCGAGCAGTATGCGGACCGGATGGCCCGAGCCCTGGCCGCGGTCATCAACATCGTGGATCCCGAGGTCATCGTGCTCGGTGGGGGCGTCTCGAACATCGAACACTGGTACGGCAGGGTTCCACAGCTCTGGGACCGGTATGTGTTCTCAGACGTCGTTGCCACGAGGCTCGTTCCCGCGGCCCACGGCGACTCGAGCGGTGTGCGGGGAGCGGCGTGGCTGTGGCCGCGCGACGAGGTTGGTCCTTCAGACTGAAGCGGCGTCGACGCGGCGCGATGCGATGTCGCGCAACGTGGGGACCGGCAACCCGGCCTGGTCGGCGTGGAGGAGGGCGCGCCTGAGACGGGCCGGAGCGCTGCGTCCCTTCGTGCCATGATCCGGGTCGCCGTCGAAGGCCTCGACCATGCCGGCGACGATGAGGTCGCGGTCCAGCTCGCGACCTACGAGGAACTGCTGGATATCGAGGACCTCGTCGGCCACGGAAGTGGCGAGGTCCCGGTGGTCGCGCCACAGCTCACCGACGGTGCCGCCCGTTTCGAGCCCGGCGATGTTCGACGTGAGGATGTACAGGTTCTTGCGAACGAGCTCGAACTCCAACTCGTCCTCGTCGGCGACGACGCGGGCAGGCAGCCGGATCGCGGCCAGCGCTTCGGCCACGAGATCGGCACGGGGCCCACCGATCGGTGAGGGGAGGATGGCCTTGACCGCGGTGCCGGGCTTCTTCTCGAACCACACGACGGCCACGGTGGGGTCTTGCAAGCCGTGTGCCTCCCAGGTGCGTGGAAGCAGCTCGTTCTGGAGCAGCATGAGACGGTCCCTCCACACCCCCGGTATGTCTGCCAGCACCGGACCGAGGTCGGCTTCGCCCACCGTCACCAGAACGAGCCGGGGGTCGGGCACCTGCGTCGCCACGTCGCCGGGTGTGTCCGAGCGCCGGACCGGGTAGACGGAATGCCCGGTCCGGAGCGCGCCGCGAGCGAAGATGCCTCCCATCTCGCCGACGCCGACGAGGACGATCCGGCGCACGGCGTGTTCCGTCGAGGCGTGGAGCATGCTTTCCATGGAGCGGGCACCCTAACTACTGCTGCGGCTCCGGTCGTCACCGGCGGGTTCTGCCGGAGGTACGGTGCCGGGGTGATCACCCGGCTCAACCATGCCGTTCTCTACGTCGCCGATCTGGATCGGGCGCACGACTTCTATGCGGGAGTGCTCGGTCTCGAGCTGGTCGCGGACGAGGGCTTCATGCGCTTCTACCACGCACCCGACTCCGACAACCACCACGACCTGGGGCTCATGGCGCTCGGCGCGGGTGCGACCCGCCCGCCGCCACAGTCGACCGGGCTTTATCACCTGGCATGGGAGGTCGCCTCGATCCACGATCTAGCAGCGATGGCGCAGCGTCTCTCCGACTGCGGCGCCCTCAACGGCGCCAGCGATCACGGCGTGAGCAAGTCGGTCTACGGCGCGGACCCTGATGGCAACGAGCTCGAGGTGATGTGGCGTGTCCCCGCCGCCGCATGGGGCGAGTACGCCGAGCGCGGCGTCGTGCTGCCGCTCGACCTCGATGCGGAGATCGCCCGCTGGGGCTGAGGTTCGATCGCAGGCGAGTGACAGCGGCCGTGTCTACCACGGCTGTGCCCCGCTTGCGCGCTTGGTCAGGCGCCCATCTCCGGGTTTTCCCTGGGGGACGGTGGGGGTCCGATGTGTCACATGCGCGGTGGATCGAGGGTCTCCGTGGGTGGTAGTGGTTGACAGGTGGGGAATTAGGGTGCAAAGTGGGGCCTCGTGGGAGATGATGCCGAGTGATGGAGAGACCGTTTCGTGTTCCTCGGGGAGTACCAGCACTCACTCGATTCGAAGGGTCGGCTCGTGCTGCCTCGGAAGTTTCGCGACGAGTTGGAACACGGTCTCGTGGTCACGATCGGCCAGGAGAATTGCCTCTACGTGTTTTCGATAGGTCGTTGGCAGGAGGAAGTGGCGAGAGTCAACCGCCTGCCGCGGACAGATGGGCGGGCCAGGAAACTCGCCAGATCGTTCTTCGCAGCGGCGAGCGATCAGCACCTCGACAAGCAGGGACGAGTCCAACTCACGGACAAGCTGCGTGGCTTCGCCTCGTTGGACAAGGACGTGACGGTCGTCGGAGTGTCGGACAGGATCGAGATCTGGGCGACGGACGTCTGGACGACGGTGCAGGCCGAGGCGGACGAGTTCTACGCGGGCATCG
Organism: Acidimicrobiia bacterium; assembly: GCA_046756805.1. Lineage (GTDB taxonomy): Bacteria > Actinomycetota > Acidimicrobiia > Spongiisociales > UBA5794 > CAMYMC01. The sequence continues at coordinate 268 of JBHHXA010000084.1, read as the reverse complement.
AGGAAGTGCTCTCCGCCGAGGGCGGGATCTGATGTCGCACCTCGCCCTGGTATGGGACGCCGCCTCCATGTCGGCTGAGGCATGCGACGCGACTGAAGAAGATACGACTGAAGATACGAAGGTGTCTGGCCCACGGTCAGTCCCCCGGATGCCGATTGGAAGGCCCGTTGCGTGGCCCGCATGCCCATGTGGTTGCGCGCCAGCCCCCGGGGCGACGGCAATCAATACAGAAGATACGACGGTGTCTTGCCAAAGGTCAGTCGCCCGT
>JBHHXA010000083.1:0-8878 GCA_046756805.1 Acidimicrobiia bacterium | reverse complement strand
AGGGGGGATCGTGACGATCGACGTCCCCCTCATCCTCACGAGCCGCATGGAAGACGCCGCGGCGGACAGCAACACGCTCCAGCGCTACGAAGCGACCGGGGGCTATGCCGCGCTCCGCACCACGCTGGCGCACCTTTCTCCGGAGCAGGTGGAGAACCAGGTCAAGGAGTCGAACATCCAGGGCCGTGGCGGCGCTGCGTTCCCCACCGGGGTCAAGTGGGGGTTTCTCGCACCGTCGACACCCAGGTATCTCGTCGTCAACGGCGACGAATCCGAGCCGGGTACGTTCAAGGACCGGCAGCTTCTCGAGCGCGATCCCCATCAACTCGTCGAGGGGACCGTCATCTCGTCCTACGCGCTCGACGTCCACCACTCATTCGTCTATATCCGCGGCGAGTATCCGCGCTCCGCTCGCAGGGTGCAGCGCGCCGTAGACGAGGCGTATGCCGCCGGATATCTCGGCACGGACATCCTCGGCAGCGGTTTTGATCTCGATGTGACCGTACACCTCGGGGGTGGCGCCTACATCTGTGGCGAGGAGACTGCGCTCCTCAACAGCCTCGAAGGCAAGCGCGGCGAGCCGCGGATCAAGCCGCCCTTCCCCGCCGTCGAGGGTCTCTACGCAGGGCCGACGATCGTGAACAACGTGGAGACCATCTCCAACGTGCCGTGGATCGTCACCAACGGTGGTGCGGCATACGCCGCCATCGGCGATCCCGCGTCCGTCGGCACGAGGATGTTCTCCCTGTCCGGCCATGTCGTGCGGCCGGGGAACTACGAGATCCCCATGGGCCTCACCTGGCGCGAGCTCATCTACGACGTCGGTCGGGGGATCAGGGACGGCAAGGAGCTGAAGTGCTGGATCCCCGGTGGGGCGTCCGCGCCCTGGTTCGTGCCGGGCGAGCACCTGGACACGCTCGTCACGAAGGATGATGTCGCGAAGAACGGATCGATGCTCGGCTCCGGGGCGGTTGTCGTGATGGACGAGACCACGAACGTGGTGGCGGCAGCGCATCGCATCGTGAAGTTCTTCTCTCACGAGTCCTGCGGCCAGTGCACACCATGTCGCGAGGGCACCACCTGGATGGAGCGCATGCTGGCTCGCATCCTCGAAGGTCAAGGGCGTCCTGCCGACCTCGACTTGTTGCTCGACGTTGCAGACAACATCTCGCCCGGGTTGCGCTGGCCTCCGGCCATGACGACGATCTGCCCGCTCGGCCCCTCAGCCGTGTCGCCCATCACGTCGATCGTTGCGCACTTCCGTGACGAGCTCGAAGCCATGATCGCCGGGCGGTCCGACGGTGCCTGAGGACACCCCAGAGATGGTGACGATCACCATTGACGGTCGCGAACAGACCGTGCCCGCCGGGGAGCTCGTCATCAGAGCCGCGGAGAACACCGGCACCTACATCCCGCGGTTCTGCTGGCACCCGCGGATGAAGCCGGTGGGCATGTGCCGCATGTGCCTCGTCGAGGTCGAGACTCCACGCGGGAGGATGCTTACGACGTCGTGCACCATGCCGGTCGCCGAGGGCATGATCGTGGACACCGAGTCCGATGTGGCGCGCAAGGCGCAGGAGGGAATCCTCGAGTTCCTCCTCATCAACCACCCCCTCGACTGCCCCGTCTGCGACAAGGGCGGAGAGTGTCCGCTCCAGGATCAGACGATGGCCTACGGGCCGGGCGAGAGCCGATTCGTCGAGGAGAAACGCCACTATGAGAAGCCCCTCCCGATCTCGGATCTCGTCCTACTCGATCGGGAGCGATGCATCCTCTGCGCCAGGTGCACGAGGTTCTCAGACGAGATCTCGGGCGATCCGCTCATCGAGTTCGTCGATCGGGGGAACGCGGCGCAAGTGCTCACCTTCCCCGACGAGCCGTTTGCCTCGTATTTCTCGGGGAACACGGTGCAGATCTGCCCGGTCGGTGCGCTCACCGCGGTGCCGTACCGCTTCCGGGCCCGGCCGTGGGATCTCGAGGCCGTGGAGAGCGTCTCGATGGTCGACTCTTTCGGGTCGCGGGTGTCCGTGCAAACCAGCCAGAACCGCATCGTTCGGATCAACGGAGTGGACAACGATGCCACCAACCAGGGTTGGCTCTCCGACAAGGACCGGTTCATCTACGAGGCGGCGGTCTCCGAGCACCGTCTTGGCTCGCCGCTGGTCAAAGAGGGCGACGGTTTCAGGGAAGCCACGTGGGGTGAAGCGCTCGACCTCGTCGCCGACCGGTTGGGCTCGGTTCGCGGGGACCAGGTCGCAGGGCTGGGCGGGGCACGCTCGACCAACGAGGAAGCGTTCGCGTTCGGGAAGTTCCTGCGGACCGTCGTCGTGACCCCCCACCTCGACTCGCAGCTCGGAGACGGGCTCGCGCCCCGATTCCTCGCAGGTGTCGTCGATCGCGCCACCATCCCGGACCTGGAGCGCGCCCGTGCCATCCTGCTCTGGGCGGGAGATCTCAAGGAAGAGCTGCCCGTCCTATACCTCCGGGTGCGCCGGGCGGCGTCGGAGCTCGGTGCCAAGCTCGTCGTCATCCATCCGCGGCGAACCGGCCTGGACGACGTCGCCGCCCACAAGATCACGTACCGGCCCGGCGATGGTCCTGCTGCGCTGAAACGACTCGCCACGGGCGACGACGCGGACTCAACGGCGGCCCGTGCTGCGCTCGAGGCCGGTCCGATCGTGGCCATCGTGGGACGCACGGGCCTCGCCGAGGATCCCCGGCTGGCCGAAGCGGTCGCAGCGTTCGCACGCTCGTTGCCCGACGCTGCCGTGCTCCCACTCGCACGGCGGGGGAACGTCTACGGCGCGCTCGACATGGGGCTTACGGCGGATCTCCTCCCCGGCAGGGTCTCGTCTGAGGACGATGCGGGCCGGTCCGCGCTCGAAGAGGTCTGGGGTCCGCTCCCCGAACCTGCCGGTCGCGATGCGGCGGCCATCCTGGAGGGATTGAGCGACGGCTCGCTCGACTCGCTCGTATTGCTCGGCTCCGACCCCGTTCGCGATCACACGTCGCCCTCACTGGCGATGCGCGCACTAGAGAACGCAGGCTTTGTGGTCGCGTTCGACCAGTTCCTCACCGACTCCTCCCGTCTGGCCGATGTCGTGCTCCCCGTAGACGGCTTCGGGGAGACCGAGGGCACCGTGACGAACCTCGAGGGCAGGGTGCAGAAGGTGAACCGGATCGTGCCGGGCCCGGGTCTCTCACGCAGCGCATGGTCGGCGCTGGATGATCTCTCGCGACGCATGGGCGGCGACCTCGGTGCCCCGTCGGCGGAGATGCTCATGAAGGAGATCGCGGCGGTCGCTCCCGCCTACGAAGGCATCACCTGGGACATGCTCGACTGGGGTCCGGGCCGCGAGGGCGTCGTCGTGCCGGGGCCCGACGGCACCCAGCCGCTCCAGTATGTGCCTGCCGACGCCGGTCTCGGGCCTGCTCCCGATGGCCAGACGCTCCATCTGGGCAGGGTCTTGTACGACGACGGTGTCTTGACGCGAATGAGCCCGGCGCTGGCCCAGCTCACGCCTGCCGCGAGGGCATATCTGCACCCCGCGGATGCGGAAGACGCCGGTCTTGCCGAGGGTGCGACCCTTCGGGTCAGGACCGGTGAGAGCGACGCCTGGCTCCCGCTCGGTCTCGATGTCTCTCTCGCCAGGGGTGCCGTCTACATCCCCGCGAACCTGGCGCTCACCGCGACGCTGGATGCGTCCCTCGCGGTGACCATTGAGCCTGTGGAAGGCGGGTCGGCATGACCGGCTGGGAGACGTTCCTGACGGCCGCCATCAAGGTGGTGATCGCGTTCGGTGTCCTCCTCAACATCACGATTCTGCTCGTGTGGTTCGAGCGCAAGGTGGTCGCAGACATGCAGAACCGGCTGGGCCCGACCCGCGCCGGTCCCTTCGGGATGCTGCAAACGGTCGCAGACGGCATCAAGCTGCTGTTCAAGGAATCGGTGACGCCGCGCAAGGCGCAGTTTGCGCTCTACATCGCGGCTCCCGTCGCCGCGCTCGTTCCTGCGCTGCTCGTGTTCCTGGTGATCCCCGTCGGCCGGCCGTTCACCCTTGGCGACCGGGTCATCGATCTCTCAGGCACCGATCTCAACGTCGGCGTGCTCTACGTCCTCGGTCTGTCGTCGCTCGCGGTGTACGCCGTCGTCCTCGCCGGCTGGTCTTCGGGATCGAAGTACCCGCTTCTCGGGGCGGTGCGCGCCTCGGCCCAGATGATCTCGTACGAGGCCGCGATGGGGCTCGCGCTCGTCCCGGTCATCTTCTTCACCGGCACCGCTTCGGTCACCGGCATCGTGGATTCCCAGGCCGGGAGCGTGCTGTCGTTCCTGGGGGTGTGGAACATCGTTCTCATACCGTCGTTCCTCGTCTTCTTCGTCGCAGGCGTTGCCGAGACGAATCGGGCCCCGTTCGACCTCGTCGAGGCCGAGAACGAGATCGTCGGCGGCTATCACACCGAGTACTCCGGGTTCCGCTTCGCCTTGTTCTTCCTCGCGGAATACATCAACATCTTCAACATCTCGGCGCTGACCACGACGCTGTTCCTGGGTGGCTGGCACGGCCCGACCTTCGGCACGCCGGATGTGGTCTCGTGGGTGTTCCCGATCCTCTGGTTCACGGTCAAGACCGTCGCCCTCGTCTTCGTGTTCGTGTGGATCAGGGCTTCGGTTCCGAGGATGCGGTACGACCAGCTGATGCAGTTCGGATGGAAACGGCTCATCCCGCTCACGCTGCTGTGGATCGCGCTGTCGACCGTGGCGATCGGTTTCCGCAGGTTTGGTGCGCCGTGGTCATGAGGAGCAGCGTATGAGCGCATGGGGCGACTTCCGGCGGGCCTTCGGTGGGTTCTTCGTGACCGCGCGCCAGATGTTTCGCACGGTGCGTGGTCCCGGTCTCGTGACGACGCAGTATCCGCATGAGAAGCGGGTGAAGCCACAGCGGTTCCACGGCCGCCACGTCCTCAACCGATACCCGGACGGCATGGAGAAGTGCATCGGCTGCGAGCTGTGCGCCGGCGTCTGCCCTGCCCGGTGCATCTACGTGCGCGGTGCGGACAACCCCGCCGACGAGCCGGTGAGCCCGGGGGAGCGCTTCGGATTCGTCTACGAGATCAACATGCTGCGGTGCATCTTCTGCGGCCTGTGTGTCGAAGCGTGCCCCACCGAGGCGATCACGATGACGCAGCTCTTCGAGTTCTCGGTGACGGATCGCGACGATGCGATCTACACCAAGCGTGAGCTGCTCGTCGAGACAGACGGCACACCGAACCACCCGCAAGAGGACAACCCGCTGATCGATCTCGAGGAGCTTCGTCTTGCGGACGGATGGATGCGGGCGACGGCTCCTGGAGGGCGCGCTGCCTACGAGGGTGTCGCCGCCTGGACTCCATCGGCGGGAGTCGGGATGCGGCCCCCCGAACAGGGTCAGAGCGGTGGTGGCTTGCCCGAGGGGGACCGAACAGAGGCGTCGCCGGCGGGTGAAGAGGAAGAGGCAGCGACGTGACCGCCGAGCTCGTCGTCTTCATCGTGTTCGGCATCGCAGCGATCGCAGGCGCCCTGATGATGGTCACCGCCCGGAACCCGGTGCACTCGGCCATGGGTCTCCTCATGACGATGTTCTCGATGGCGGTGTTCTACGTGCTGAACGACGCTCACTTCATCGCAGCCGTCCAGGTGCTCATCTACGCAGGCGCCGTGATGACCTTGTTCCTCTTCGTCATCATGCTCATCGGCGTCGACAAGACCATCGACACGACGGAGCGCATCCCGCTCCAGCGGCCCCTCACCGCGTTGCTCGGGGCGGGGCTCTTCGCCCTGGTCCTGATCGCGGGTCGTGCGGCATGGGTCACCGGCGAGAGGACGCTGGCTCCGGACGGTGCTCTCGGCACCATCGAGAACATCTCCGACGAGCTCTTCGGCACCTGGCTGCTCCCGTTCGAGGCGACCGTGCTGTTGTTGACGATCGCCGCCGTGGGAACGATCGTCCTCGCGCAGTTCCTCGACAAGCCGCGTCGCACCACCGCAGACGAGGAGCCGGGGGCGCAACCATGACCGTCACCGCGGGCTGGTACATGGCGCTCGCCGCAGGCCTGTTCACCATCGGCGCCTCGGGCCTCCTGCTGCGGCGCAACGCGCTGGTGATGTTCATGTCCATCGAGCTGATGTTGAACAGCGTGAACCTCACGTTCGTCGCTGCAGGGCGCGAGCTCGGTGTTCTCGAAGGCCAGCTCTCCGTGCTGTTCGTCATGGTCGTGGCGGCCGCAGAGGTGACGGTGGGACTGGCGATCATCGTGTCCGTCTTCCGGCACAGATCGACCGCAAGCGTCGATGACCTCGCAGGGCTGAAGGGGTAGCCATGGACTACCTCTGGCTCGTCGTCGCGTTGCCACTCGCAGGCACCATCGCATTGCTCTTCTTCGGGAAGCACCTCGAGGAGCCGGCTCCCGGCATCATCGCGACGACGATGGCCGTCGTTGCCTTCTTCGTTGCCCTTGCATGCGCGATCGAGTTCTTTGCGGGCAAGGCCGAGCACGGGGAGGCATTGACGGCGTTCGCCTGGATCCCCAGCCTCGGCGTCGACATCGCCATCTTGTGGGACCCCCTGTCCGCGATGATGACCCTGGTCGTGACCGGGGTCGGCGCGCTGATCCATCTCTATGCGATCGGCTACATGCACGGCGATCCTCGCCACGCTCGGTTCTTCACGTACCTCAACCTGTTCATCACCTCGATGCTGATCCTCGTGCTGGGCGAGAGCTTCGGGACCCTGTTCATCGGGTGGGAGCTGGTCGGTCTCTCGAGCTACCTGCTCATCTCGTTCTGGTTCGAGAAGCCGCCCGCGGCCGCTGCGGGCAAGAAGGCGTTCATCGTCAACCGGATCGGCGACTTCGGGTTCCTCATTGCGCTGATGCTGATCTTCGCCAACCTCGGCAGCTTGTCGTTCGGGACGGTGTTCGAGGAAGCGGCCGATGGTCTCACCACCGGCACCGCAACGGCCATCACCCTGCTGCTTCTCGTCGGCGCCGCAGGCAAGTCCGCCCAGTTGCCGCTCTAGGTGTGGCTTCCGGACGCCATGGAGGGGCCGACACCGGTGTCCGCCCTCATCCACGCCGCCACCATGGTGACCGCGGGCGTGTACATGGTGGCCAGAACGGGCGCCCTGTTCGAGCTTGCACCCTTCTCGGCGGGCACGGTGGCGACGGTCGGGGCGGTGACGGCGTTGTATGCGGCGACGATCGCCATCGGCCAGCGCGACATCAAGCGAGTGCTCGCCTACTCGACGATCAGTCAGCTCGGGTACATGTTCATGGCGGTCGGCGCCGCGGCCTACGTAGCGGGCATGTTCCATCTCGTCACCCACGCCTTCTTCAAGGCGCTCCTGTTCCTCGGCGCCGGGTCCGTGATCCATGCGATGCGAGACGAGCAGGACATGTGGAAGATGGGCGGGCTGCGCAAAGTGATGCCGACCACGTTTGCGACGATGGCCGTCGCCTGGTTGGCGATCTCGGGAATCCCACCGCTGAGCGGGTTCTTCTCCAAGGACGAGATCCTCGCCGTCACGTTCAACAAGGGCGGATGGTTCGTCGTGCTCTGGGCCGTCGGCATCGTGACCGCAGGGCTCACTGCGTTTTACATGACCCGGCTCATGGTCCTCACGTTCTGGGGCGAACCGCGATGGGAGGAAGGGCTCGAACCGCACGAGTCGCCTGCGGTGATGACGCTGCCCCTCGTGGGGCTCGCGGTGCTGTCCGCCGTCGGCGGCCTCATCAACACTCCATTCAGGCTCGGGTTCCTCGGTCCCGGTCTCGAGCACTTCCTCGAACCCGCGTTCGAGGCAGTCACCCAGACGCATCTCCCCTCGTCCGGTACCCAGTGGCTCCTGGCGTTGGTCTCTGTCGCGGTGGCCGGGGCTGGCCTGTGGTATGGCTGGCGCCGCTACGCCACTGATGCTCTGCCGACGGAGGAGGAGGGGGTCTGGGACACTCTCCTTGCCGGTTACCACGTCGATGATCTCTACGGCCGCACCCTGGTCATCCCCGGAAGGCGGGTGTCGGAGGCGGCGGCGTTTACGGCCGATGCTCGTATCGTCGACGGCGCCGTCGACGGTGGCGGTGCCGGCGTCACGACGATCTCGCGCGGGTTGAAGCCGATACAGACGGGCTTCGCCCGCAGTTACGCAGTGGGGATCATCGCCGGAGCCGTCGGCCTCCTGCTCTGGTTCGTGGTCGGGGGGTGGGTGTCGTGACCGACTTCCCGGTGCTGGCCCTCCTCGTGCTGCTTCCTCTCGGCGGTGCTCTCGTCGTGGCGTTCATCCCGGAGCAGAGGCGGGACCTCATCCTTCCCGTCACGGTGGCCATCACCACCCTCCCGCTTGCCGTGACCCTGTGGATCCTCTGGCGGTTCGAGGTCGGGGAGCCCGGCTTCCAGCTCACCGAGAGGGTCTTGTGGTTCTCTCCGTGGGATGTGTCCTGGAACGTCGGGATCGACGGCATCTCGTTGCTGCTGGTCGTGCTGACCGCCGTGATGTTCCCCATCTCGATCCTCGCCTCGGCGTCCATCACCAAGAACGTGAAGATGTACATGGTGTCGATGCTCGTCCTCGAGACGGGTCTGCTCGGCGTGTTCCTCGCGCTCGACCTGCTGCTCTTCTTCGTGTTCTTCGAGGTGACGCTGGTGCCGATGTACCTGCTCATCGGTATCTGGGGTTCGGAGAACCGCGTGTACGCCGCGGTCAAGTTCGTCCTGTACACGGCTCTGGGCTCGGCGGTGATGCTCGCCGGGATCATCTGGCTGGCCGTCATCGCCGGTCCCGACGTCGGAGGCGCCACGTTCGACTTCACGAAGCTGCTCGACGCCGAGCTCTCCTCAGGCACGCAG
>JBHHXA010000082.1:0-8932 GCA_046756805.1 Acidimicrobiia bacterium | reverse complement strand
GACATAGCCGCCGAAGGCCGTCACGACCCGGGTCCCCCGGGTGCGGAGCTCCCCGGCGATGTATCTCGTGGCGCGAATCAGGACCGCCGGGAGCCGGAGGTTGTCTGGTGACATCGATCTCCGCAGGCCCTGGAGCCGCACCGGGAGGAATGCATAGCCTCGAGCCGGCACGGCGGAGGCCTCAATTCGATCGCCTCCGATGAACACGATGTCATCACGGGGCACACCCGCATCGACGAGCGCGTCCGCAACGGCGAGGGCGGGGTACACGTGCCCGCCCGTGCCCGCGGCCGCGAGCGCATAGGTCACGCCTCCGCCCGTCGCGGCGCACGCGCGATGTTCACGAGAACGCCGACGGCGGCCAGGTTCATGATCATCGCGCTGCCGCCGGCGGAGACGAAGGGCAGCGGTACACCGGTGATGGGAAGCACGACCGCGACCCCGCCAATGTTGATGAGCGCCTGGAGAGTGAGCCAGGCGACGATCCCGACGGCGAGCAGCCTGCCGAATCGGTCGGGGGCGCGATAGGCGATCACCATGCCCATGATCGCAAAGAACACGAACAGAGCAACGACCACGATCGATCCGGCGAACCCGACCTCCTCGCCGATGATGGCGAAGATGAAGTCGGTGTGGGCGTTGGGGAGGAAGGACCATCGGGCACGGGAGGCGCCCAGCCCCACGCCGAACCACCCCCCCGTCCCGAGCGCCACCAGGCTCTGGAGAGGCTGCAGCGTCGTATCGAGGGGATCGGCGGTGGGATCGAGAAACGCCGCGATCCGGTTGCGCCGGTACGGCGATGCATACGCGAGCGCCGTGGCCGCACTGGCGCCGAGGATGCCGAGACCGAACACGTGTCGCAACGGCGCCGCCGATGCGGTCAGCACCGCCAGCGTGGTGGCCGCGATCAGGAGAGCCGTTCCCAGATCCGGCTCCAGGATGAGGAGCACGCCGATGAGTCCGAGCGAGGCGACCACCGGCCACAGCACGTGAGAGAAGCGGTCGAGGTACTCCCTCTTGCGGGCGAACACCGATGCGATGAACGCCACCTGTGCGAACTTCACGAACTCAGAAGCCTGAACCGTGATCGGCCCCACCTCGATCCACCGCCGCGAGCCACCACGGACCTGGCCGATCACCAGCGTGGCGACGAGACCGGCGATCCCGAGCGCGAGCAGAATCGCAGCCGCTCTCTCATACCAGCGGTACGGGATCCGGATCGTGGCGATCAGCGCACCGATGCCGAGCACGATCCAGAAGAGCTGCCGCTTGACGTAGAACCACTGCTCGACGCCTTCGCGTATCGCCACGACCGACGACGAGGAGAGCAGTGCGCCCAACCCCACGACGAGCAGCATCGCTACGGGCAGCAGGAGCAGCACCGCATTGCGATCGCCTGCGGTGCGGGCAGCTCGGGAGCGGATCGCGGCCGCGGAGCGGGCCGCGGTGATCGGCGTGATGCGCCTCGCGTCAGCCGTCACTCGAATCCTCCTGGTGCTCCAGGACCGCAGCCGCGAACGCCTCTCCGCGTTCACCGTACGACTCGAACATGTCGAAGCTCGCGCAGCCCGGTGCGAGAAGCACGACATCTCCCGGCGCTGCACTCCGATCCGCGAGAGCCACCGCCTCCTCGAGGCTGGCCGCCGGAACGAACCGGTCGGGTCCGGCGGCAGCCCGCAACTCGCCCTTCGCTTCGCCGAGACCGACGACCAGCCGCACCGACGGCGCAGCCGCGACTGGCTCGAGGTCGAGGCCCTTGTTGCGTCCGCCGGCGATCAGCACGACGCTGGGGTACGACCTGGCAGCGGCAGAGGCGGCGTGGGGATTCGTCGCCTTGGAGTCGTTGATCCAGGTGACGCCTCGCCAGGTTCCCACCGTCTCTCTGCGGTGCCTGCCCGGTGTGAAGTCCTCGAGGACGGCCGCGACGCCATCTCGGGTTGCTCCTAGATGTCCGGCCAGCAAACCCGCTGCTACGAGGTCGACGAGATACGGCCCGTCCCATCCGGGCAGGTCGTACGTCTCGTCTCCGATCCAGAGCTGGTGCCCATCAGGCCCACTACCGGCGGGGGGTCGGTGGCTGCCGCTCACTGCCGCCACACGGGAAGGCGCGGTCTCGATGGCGGTGCGAGCGCCCTCATCGTCCTCGTCGTACACGAGCAGGTCTGATTCGCTCTGGTTCTCGAAGATCCGCATCTTTGCGGCCCGATAGGCGTCCATGTCGCCGTGCCAGTCGAGATGGTCCGGAGCGATGTTGAGAATGGCTGCGGCCGCGGGGTGGAAGCGCTCGGCGAAGCGAAGCTGGAAACTCGACGCCTCGACGACAACCGCATCGCACGTGGTTCCCACGACATCGGAGAGGGCCATGCCGATGTTGCCCGCAGCGACGGCGTCGATTCCGCACGCTCGCAGCATGTCGGTCGCGGCCGAGGTGACCGTCGTCTTCCCGTTCGTGCCGGTGACGGCCGCGTAGGGAACACCGAGGTGCCGGGCGGCGAACTCCATCTCACTCCACAGGGGACGACCGGAAGCCAGCCCATCCCGGACCGGTGGCGCCCCCTCCGGTATCCCGGGACTCGTGACGACCAGGTCGGCGTCATCAACGGCGGCAGGGTCCCAGTCCGGTCCCCGCACGTCGTACCCATCTGCTGCCGCCGCCGACAACGCGCCTTCGTCGCCGTCGTAGATCGCGACGGAATGGCCCAGTCTGCGTCCCAACCGCGCCGCGGCGCGACCGCTGACGGCGCCACCGAGCACCAGGAGGTTCACGGCAGGATCCCTTCGTTGGCGATGAGGAAGTCCGCATAGAAGATCCCGACCCCGAATGCCACCGCGATGCCCGCCATGATCCAGAATCGCACGATGACCGTGATCTCGGGCCAACCCTTGAGCTCGAAGTGGTGGTGGATCGGCGCCATCCGGAGGACCCTCCTGCCGAAGACCCGGTAGGAGAACACCTGGACCAGCACCGAGACCGTGACCATCACATAGAGCCCTCCGAGGGCGAGCAGCAGCAGGTGGGTATTCGTGAGGAGCGCCAGCGCCGCGAGACCACCCCCGAGCGCCTGTGACCCGGTGTCGCCCATGAAGATGCGCGCAGGTGCCGTGTTCCACCAAAGAAACCCGAGAACGGCGCCCACGAGCGCGGCGGCGAACACCCCGAGGTCGAGCGCCCCCTCGACTCCGTAGAAGTCGAAGTTGCGGAACTGCCAGAAGCCGATGAGCACGTAGGCACCGAACACCAGCGATCCCGATCCCGCGACGAGCCCGTCGAGACCGTCGGTGAGGTTCACTGCGTTCGCTGCGGCGGTGAGCATGAGGAGGACGAGCGCCGCATACAGCCAGGGTCCCAGCTCGACGCCGGTCGAGGCCCTCGTCAGGCTGAGCTTGGTGCTCACGCCCGCGGCGACCGCGCCCCAAGCGAACAGGGCGGCTACCGCGAGCTGTCCGAGGAACTTCCACCACTTCGAGAGACCCTGGTTCCGTCTGCGTGCGTACTTGACGTAGTCGTCGAAGAACCCGAGGGTGCCCATCCCGACCAACGCAAACACGGCGAGCCATCCCTCGTGTGAGAAGGGCCTCGTCTCCAACACGAAACCCCGCCCGAAGTCGAGGATGCGGTAGTGGGCAACGATGAACCCTGCGACGACCGCGAGGTTGATGACGACGCCGCCCATTGTCGGCGTCCCCCGCTTGTGGTGGTGCGGCTCGACCTCCTCCTGGATGAACTGGCCGATCTCCCGATTCCGAAGCTGTTTCATGGCGATCGGCGTCAGCAGGATCGCGACCACGAACGAGACGGCCGATGCGACGAGCAGGGAGATCATGCCCCGGCCTCCTCGACGAGCCGCTGCGCGAGGGACTCGAGACCCACCGCACGCGACGCCTTCACCAGCACGACGTCACCCGACCTGAGGTAGCCGGTGAGGAGCGCGGCCGCGGAGTCGGGATCGGGGGTGCGTCTCGCGATCCGGCCTGCGCCCTCTGCGATTCCGGGCTCGTCGCCGACGGTCACCACCGCGGTGAATCCCAGCTCGGAGGCCAGTGCCCCGATCCGGAGGTGCTCGGCCTTCGCGATCTCTCCGAGCTCTGCCATCTCACCGAGCACGGCGACGTGGCGACCCGGCATCGCGACGATGGTGCGCAAAGCTGCTTCCACGGAATCCGGGTTTGCGTTATACGCATCGTTGACCACGGTAAAGGAGCCGGTGTGGATTTCCATGCGCCATGGCGATCCCTGCGCCCCCGCCAGACCGGCCACGAGCGTCCCGAAGTGGACGCCTGCTGCCAGACCGGCTCCCACCACCGCGGTGATGTTGTGCGCCTGATGGTGGCCGGGGAAGGGCGCTCGCACCGTGGCCTCGGACTCCCCGGCACGCAGCCGGAACGTCGCGGTGCCGGTGTCATCGAGGAAGACATCGGTCGCCGCGACGTCCGCGTCCGTGTCGACTCCGAACGTCACGGTCTGCCCGGCGTGGGATCTGCGGAGGCGTGGCTCCGCGGCGGGGAGCACCGCGATCCCCCGGGGGCCGAGGCCCTCGACCAGCTCCCACTTGGCGTCCGCGAGCCTGTCGCGGGTACCAAAGGTCTCGAGATGGACGACGCCCAGGTTCGTGATCACGGCAACGTCGGGTCGGACGGCAGGCAAGAGCCGTCGGATGTGGCCGGCACCCCTCGAGCCGACCTCGACGACCACGTGCTCTGCGAACTTCGGAGTGGCAAGACGCGTCAGGGGAACACCGACCTCGTTGTTGTACGAGCGAGGAGAGGCCCACGCTCCCGGCAGCGCGGAGGCGAGGAGGTCCTTCGTGGTCGTCTTGCCCGTGCTGCCGGTGACGGCGATGACGGGCACGGTGACGCGGTCGCGAGCATCCTCGGCAAGCCGCGCCAGCGCCCCCAGGCTGTCGGTGACCTCGATCCGCGGCGACCCGGTCGTGCCGCGGCCGCGTTCGACGAGTACCGCCGCCGCGCCGCCCTGGAGCGCGGTGTCGGCGAAATCGTGACCGTCGAACAGCTCACCGCGTATGGCGACGAAGAGCTCACCCGGCTGGACCGCTCGAGAGTCGGTCGATATGCCACGCAGCTCGCGGCCGCGGTCACCGACGACGACACCATCGACGATGGCTCCGATCTCGGCAACGGTCGAACGCAGCATCAGCGATCCTCCCGCAGTCCGGCGATGGCCGCCGCGGCAGCATCCCGGTCGTCGAACGGAAGGATGACACCGGCGGCGTCCTGGCCTTGTTCGTGTCCCTTCCCCAGGACCAGCACGACATCGCCCGACCGCGCCGCCGCCAACGCAGCCTCGATGGCCCGCATCCGGTCGACTTCGATGTGAAGCTCGCCTGCGGATCCCGCTCCAGACGCGACCTCGCTCACGATGGCCTGGGGATCCTCGCTGCGCGGGTTGTCGGAGGTGATCCAGGTGACGTCTGCGCCGGCCAGCGCCGCACCCATGGCTGGGCGCTTGGCGCGGTCGCGATCGCCTCCCGCACCGGCCAGAGCGATGACCCTGCCCGTGGCGAACGCGCGCGCTGCCCCGAGAGCCGACTCGATGGCATCCGGTGTGTGGGCGTAGTCGACGACGACGGTGAACGGCTGGCCCACATCCACGATCTCGAAGCGACCCGGGATGGTGGTCAGGGCCTCGAGTCCTGCGGCGACGGCTTCGAGCGAGTAGCCGAGTTCCAGGCCGCATCCGGCGGCGACCAGCGCGTTTGCGACGTTGAAGTCCCCAGCCAGAGGGAGCCGGAAGGCCGCGGCTCCGAAGACCGACTCGATTCGCATGGAGCTTCCGGCGGCAGACATCTCGGCAATCTTGCCCCGCACATCGACACCGGTACCGAAACCGACGGTTGTTGTCGGCACGTCCGTGCTTGCCGCGATGTCGGCTCCGACGGAGTCGTCCGCCCAGATCACAGCCCGAGCCGCACGCCGGCTCTCGAAGAGCGAAGCCTTCGCCGCCGCGTACGACTGGAGATCTCCGTGAAAATCGAGGTGATCCTGGGACAGATTCGTAAAGGCCACGACCGCAAACCGGACCTCGTCGGCTCGCCCCAACACGAGGGCGTGGGACGAGATCTCCAGCGCAGCGACGTCGACACCCTCCCGGGTCATCGTCCGGAGCAGTCTCTGGAGATCCGTTGCCTCCGGCGTCGTCCTTGCGAGCGGCACCGGGCGACCATCGATGCGGGCCCCGACCGTGCCCACCAACCCGGGCCGGCCGCCGGCGGTGCGGACGATGCTCTCGAGCATGTAGGTGACGGTCGTCTTGCCGTTCGTGCCTGTGACGCCGACTACGGGCAGGTCTCGGGAGGGATGGTGGTGGACCGTCGCCGCTAGCCGCGGGAGCGCGGCCCTCGTGTCCGTGACGATGAGTTGGGGCACCGCGACCGCGGTGAGCCGCTCGCCGACCACAGCCACGGCACCACGATCGACGGCCGCAGGTGCGAAGTCGTGACCATCTGCGGTGGCACCGGGGATCGCGACGAAGCCGTGACCCGGTTCGACCGTTCGGGAGTCGTGATGGAGATCGGCGACGGCCACTGGGGGTCCGACCAGCCGCGGCACGAGATCACCCACCGCGGCAGCGAGGTCGGACAGCGTCGCGATGGACGACGGCAGGACATCAGACGGCATCAGGCTCGACTCCGAGCAGATGCAGCGTCGCTTCCGTGACCTCTGCAAACAGCGGTGCGGCCGAAACGCCACCGAACTTCATGTCTACGCCGTCCTCGATCTCGCCATGCGGCGAGTCGAGCACCACGGCGACGACGATCTCGGGATCGGTCAGCGGCGCCATGCCGATGAAGCTGGCGATCCGGTCTTCCATGCTGTAGCCCTCACCCGGCACGAACTTCTCCGTCGTGCCCGTCTTCCCCCCCACGGTGTATCCAGCGATCTGGGCACGGGTTCCGGTTCCCTCCTCGACGACCCCCTGGAGGAGCCGAAGCATCGTGCGAGCCGTTTCGGCGCTGAGGACGGGTCGTCGGGCAGGCTCGAACAGCTCCGGCTCGCCCTCACCGGGGATCACTTCCTTCACGACGTGCGGCTGGACCCACACGCCGTCGTTGGCGATCGTGGCGAAGACCGCGGCCATCTGGAGCGGAGTCACATCGACCCGGTAGCCGATGGCCGTCGAGGGCCCACAGGTGGTGCGGCACCACTCCCCCACCGGTTGCAGGCTTCCATCGACCTCACCAGGGAACTGGGTGGTTGCCGCTGCTCCCAGCCCGAACGCGGACAGGTACCGGAAGTGCGCATCGTTCCCCAGCGACTGTTGGATGAGGATCGTGCCGATGTTCGAGGATCGGGCGACGATCTCGGCGACGGACATCTCGGCATCACCCTGCCGCCCGGTGTCGGTGTACTTCTTGTCGTGGATCACCAGCTTCTCCGGCACCACGATCCGGTCGGACGGTGTGACCACGCCCTCCTCGAGTGCGGCCGAGACCGTCACCACCTTGAGCGTGGATCCGGGTTCGTAGACGTCGGTGACTGCACGGTTCCGGAACTGCGCAGCTTCCGCGCCCGATCTGTCATTCGGATCGAAGCTCGGCGCATTGACGAGCGCGAGGATCTCGCCCGTTCCGACGTCCAGGACCACCACCGTCCCCGCGATCGCACCCGTCTCTGCGAGCGTTCGCTCCAACGCCTGCTGCGCCATGAACTCGATCTCTCTGTCGATCGTCAACAAGAGGTCGCCGCCGGGCACCGCGGGCTCGATGAGCAGCTCGCCTTGCGGGATCGGGTTGCCGTACGGGTCGCGCTCGACGATGAGTGCACCCGGTGTGCCCGCCAGCACCGAATCGAACTCGTACTCGAGCCCCTCGAGACCCACTCCGTCGTCATCCTGGACGAAACCGAGTATCTGCGAAGCGAGGGCTCCCGCCGGATACACGCGCCGCGGCTCATCTACGAACGTGAAGCCGGCCAGACCGAGTGACTCGACGAGCTCGCCGACATCTCCCATCGCTTCCCGCTCCAGCCGTCTGGCGACGTAGGCGAAACGTGAATCCTCCTTGGAGAGCCGTTCGACGAGGTCCGGCTCGTCGAGATCGAGCAGCGGCGCCATCATCCTCGCCACACCGATCGGGTCGTCGATCTGGCTGGGGTCCGCAACGAGCGTGACCGCAGAGATCGAGACCGCGAGCTCGACCCCATCCCTGTCGAAGATCGTGCCCCGCTTCGCGGGCAGGGCTTCGTGACGCACCCTCTGGTCGATCCCGCGCTCCACGTACGCGTCGGGGTGGAGTCCCTGTACGTTCAGCAGCCGGTAGCCGATTCCACCGAATGCGAGGATCAGCAAGACGGCGACGAGGACCAGTCGCAAGTCGGCGACGCGCCAGCCGGCACGCCGCATCTCACCGCCCTCCAGGGAACGGCACCGATCCGCTCCCCCGGCCGCCAGCGATCGGCCTCATCTCGTCTCCTCCACACTCAGCCGGCCCGCGGAGTCACACCCCGGGCCGGGTCACGGTTGGGCGCTCAGGAGCGTCTTCAGTTGCGCCCAGCGATACTCCGGATCGACGCCGTCCGCGTCGACAGGGGGCGCATCGACTTCCATCCGCTCATCTGGATACACGAGCCCCATCTCGGCCGCGAGGGCCGCGATGCGCTCCGGGTCCTGGAGTCGGGCCGCCTCGAGCCGCAGATCCCAGTGGTGTGCCTCCTCCATCACGATCCGCTGCTCGAGCTCCTCGAGATGGAAAGCGGATCGATCCAAAGAAATGCGAGAGACGATGAGACCGAAGAAGGCGACCACCACGCAGAGGACGAGCAGCAGCCACGGTTGCAACCGAGGACGCTCCTCCTCCCTGCCTTCGATGATCGCTAGTCGGCGGTGCCCTCGCAGAGCCGCAGCACGCGCCGTCACGGCGCCGCCTTCTCTGCGCCTCGCAGCCGGGCGCTGCGCGCTCGTCGATTCGAAGCGACC
>JBHHXA010000081.1:0-9010 GCA_046756805.1 Acidimicrobiia bacterium | reverse complement strand
CCCTGCCACGCGGTGATGACCTCGCCCACCTGGCCGCCGGCGCACGGCGTGTCATAGCGGCGGCGAGTCAGGTTCTCGAGACGGAAGGCACCCTCGCCGCGGCATGCCTCCTCGGCGAACGCCTCGGTCACCCAAAACGTCGCCAGACCTTCGAGCATGTCCCGGACGCCTTCGTCGAGCGAGAGGTGATGCTGTTGCGGGTCACCGCCAACTCCGACAGGCGGGGCGAGATCCTGGACGCCGCAGGCATCTTCACGGCCAAGGCCGTTGACGTGGGCGTGAACACCATCACCTTCGAGCTGTCCGGTCCGCCGTCCAAGCTCGCCGACTTTCTCGAGCTGATGCGGCCCTACGGCATCGCCGACCTCGTCAAGTCGGGCCGGATCGCGCTCATCAAGGACGCCAAGACCCGGAACGGACAGTCCGGGCTCCGATCCGCTTGAATGCACGGCCAGGACCCATGACGAACCTCAACACACAATCTCGCACCACGCAGCCGACGCACCTCTCCCTGCTCCTTCCCTAGCCGGGCGGCCCGAGGGGGCCGACCCGGCGCACCCACTCCCCTTCCTCGACCTCGACTCCAGGAGCAGTTCCCATGGCAAACGACAAGCTGATCATCTTCGACACCACCTTGCGCGACGGCGAGCAGGCGCCGGGCATCGCACTCTCCCCTGATGACAAAGTAGCGATCGCCGGACAGCTCGCCCGGCTCAAGGTCGACGTCATCGAGGCTGGGTTCGCTGCCTCTTCGCCCGGCGACTTCGAGGCGGTGTCCCGGATCGCCAAGGAGGTCCAGGGGCCGGTGATCGCATCGCTGGCGAGGACTCACCCCGACGACATCGATCGGGCAGCCGACTCGTTGCAGGCCGCAGCCAGGAAGCGAATCCACGTCTTCATCTCCACGTCCTCGATCCACATGGAGCAGATGCTCCGGATGACGCCTTCCGAAGTGCTCAGCGCGGCCGAGGAGAGCGTGCTGCGCGCCCGCCGCTACGCGGACGACGTCGAGTTCTCACCACAGGACGCCACCCGCTCCGACCCCGACTTCGTGGTCGCGATCTGCAAGGCGGCGGTTGCGGCCGGTGCCACGACGATCAACGTGCCCGACACCGTCGGGTACGCCACTCCCCAGGAGTTCTCCGCCATGTTGACGCGGGTCTACGAGGAGGTACGGGGCGGAAACGAGGACGTCATCATCTCCACGCACTGCCACAACGACCTCGGGCTCGCCGTAGCGAACTCGCTGACCGCCATCCATGCCGGCGCCCGTCAGATCGAGACGGCGGTGAACGGCATCGGTGAGCGTGCGGGCAACACCTCGACGGAAGAGGTCATCATGGCCGTGAAGACACGTCAGGACGTGTTCGGTGTGGAACTCGGGGCCGACACGACCGAGATCTTCGAGACGTCCCGGCTCGTGTCCCGTTTGACCGGGTATCCGATCCAGTTCAACAAGGCCGTCGTGGGCCGCAACGCATTCGCGCACGAATCCGGCATCCACCAGCACGGTGTGCTGCGCGATCGCGAGACCTACGAAATCATGGACCCGTCCGCGATCGGACACGAATCGATGATCGTCCTTGGCAAGCACTCGGGGCGGGCCGCGTTTGCCGATGCGTTGAGCCGCATGGGCCTGCCCCTCGAGGACGAAGACTTCACTCGCGCTTTCTCCCGGTTCAAGGAGCTCGCCGATCGCAAGGGCGAGATCACCGAGGAGGGGCTGCGCGCCATCGTGCACGAGGAGACGGGGGTCCAGACCGAGCTCATCCAGCTGGTCGGGATTCACGTCTCCGGAGGTAACGACGAGACCCCGATCGCTGCCGTGCGCGTTTCCCAGGGAGACGAGACTCGGGAAGTCGCCGCCGAGGGCGACGGCATGGTGAACGCTGCGTTCGTGGCCCTCCAGGACGCCTTCGACCTTCCGGCGATGCTCGTCGACTACCGGGTGAGCCCGCTCACCGCGGGGGCGGATGCGATGGCCGAGGTGAGCGTGGTCGTCAAGGTCGGTGCCGTCACGTACTCCGGTCGCGGTGTCTCGACCGACGTCGTGGAGGGCTCGGCGCGGGCGTTCGTGTCTGCGCTCAACAAGGCACTCGCCGCCGGCGGCACGAACCTGCTCGGCGAGGACTGATGGACGCCCGCTTCGTTCTGCTGCCCGGGGACGGCATCGGGCCCGAGGTCGTGTCCGAGGCGCGCAAGGTGCTCGAAGCCGTGGCCCGGGCCTCCAGTCACCGTTTCTCGTTCGAGGAGCGATCGATCGGAGGCGGCGCGATCGACGAGACCGGGGACCCGCTCCCCGAGTCCACCCTGGAGGCATGCCGGGCTGCCGACGCCGTCATCCTGGGCGCCGTCGGCGGACCGAAGTGGGACGACCCTCAGGCAAAGACCAGACCCGAGGCGGGGTTGCTCCGCATCCGCAAGGAGTTGGGGCTCTACGCCAACCTGCGACCGGTTCGACCGCATCCCGACCTCCTCGATGCGTCCCCGCTCCGGCGAGAGATCGTCACGGGCACCGACATCCTCTTCCTTCGTGAACTCACCGGCGGCATCTACTTCGGCGCAGACGGAGTGAGCAGCGACGGCACGGCGGCCCACTCGACCATGACCTACTCGGTGCTCGAGGTCGAGCGCATCGTCCGCCTCGCGGCTGAGGCTGCTACCCGCCGCTCGGGCAGGCTCACCTCCGTGGACAAGGCCAACGTCCTCGAGGTATCCCGTCTTTGGCGAAGGACGGCCGCGAGGGTCATGGCCGAGGAGTTCCCATCCGTCACCTACGACGCCGTCCTCGTCGATGCCATGGCGATGTTCGTCATCTCCCGGCCTCGAGACTTCGACGTGGTCGTGACGGGCAACATGTTCGGCGACATCCTCACGGACGAGGCATCGATGCTCCCCGGCTCGCTCGGCATGCTTCCTTCGGCATCGCTGGGCGACTCTGCACCCGGCTTGTACGAGCCGGTGCATGGGTCCGCACCGGATATCGCCGGTGAGGGTGTCGCCAATCCTCTCGCCACGATCCTGGCTGCGGCGATGGCGCTTCGTCACTCGCTCGACCTCGTTGCCGAGGCTGCTGCGGTCGAGGATGCGGTGGATACCGTGATTACGGCCGGGTTGCGGACCCGGGACATCGCGGCCGGTGGTCCGGCAGTGGCGACGTCGGCAATGGGCGATGCGGTGGCGGCTGCGCTCGGCTGACGAGTTGAGGTGAGCCGGCCGTAGGCTGGGCGCCGATGAACCGCCTCTCCTCCCTTGTAGTTGCGCTCGCCCTCTTCACGGCGGCGTGCAGCGGCGGCGACGATTCCGGGAGCACGACGAGGACGACGAGCACTGCCCCGCCTCCTCCGTCAACGACCACCGCGGCCCCACCCACCACGCTCGCTCCCCAGACACTCCCTCCGACGTCGATGCCCGTCGAGCGCGACGAGCGGGACCCGTGTGGGTTGATCGGCCTTCCCGCGGCCGTCGGAATCGGCGATCCCTACTTCCCAACCCTGGGCAACCCCGGATACGACGTGAACCACTACGTGATCGAGTTCGAGTTCGACCCCGTCGCCGACCGACTCGAGGCAACGACGACGATCTCGGCCACCGCCGCGATGACCCTCCCCGACTTCAATCTCGATTTCTCAGGGCTAACGATCACCGACCTCGACGTCGACGGATCGTCGGCGTGCTTCGTGGAGGACGGTGAGGACGTCTTCGTGCAGCCCCCCGCGCCCGTCGTCGCCGGGGAGGACTTCACCGTCGAGGTGAGCTACGTCGGATCGCCGGGGCCGACGCGATCGGCGGCGATCCCCTTCGGCATCGGCTGGCAGAACAGCGTGTCCGGCCAGAGCTACGTCGTGGCCGAACCCGACGCCGCCCACACCTGGTTCCCCTCGAACGACCACCCCAGGGACAAGGCCACCTACACGTTCCGCATCACCGTCCCCGACGGGACGACGGCGGCCGCCAACGGGGCGCTCGTCGATCAGATCGACGACGGCGCCGGCACTACGTGGGTGTGGGAGATGGACCGCCCCATGGCGAGCTATCTCGCCACGGTCGTGATCGGCGACTTCACGATCGTCATCGACGACGCCGCATCGCGGGCGGCAGGTGTCCCCATCCGCCACGTCCTGCCCGGCGCTACGGGCGTCGCTGACTGGCCCGGACTGGAGCGTCAGGGCGAGATGCTGGCGTTCCTCAGCGAGCTGTTCGGCCCGTACCCGTACGACCGGTACGGCATCGCCATCGTCGACGGGTTCGGCGCGGCGCTGGAGAACCAGACCCTGAGCCTCTTCGACACCGACGTCGCCCGCTCCGACTTCTTCGAGGACGTGCTCGTCCACGAGCTCGCCCACCAGTGGTTCGGTGACTCGGTGAGCCCGGAGTCGTGGCAGGACATCTGGCTCAACGAGGGTTTCGCGTCGTATGCCGAGTGGCTGTGGCTGGAGCGAGCCAGCGGAAGCGCGGAGCTGACACGAGGCATCACCAGCGAGCGGTCGTTCTTCGCGACCGCGGGCCTGCCACCTGCTGGCATCCCCCCACCCGATGACCTGTTCAACGCCGCCGTGTACCGGGTGGGGGCGATGACCCTGCACGCCCTACGGCTCACGGTAGGAGACGATGCGTTCTTTCAGATCCTGCGTGACTACGCGCAGGGATTCCGGGACGGCGTAGCGAGCACGAGCGACTTCGTCGCCGTCGCCGAACGTGTGTCGGGCGCGGAGCTCGACGATCTGTTCGACGCATGGCTGTTGGGCGACGCCTTGCCACTCTTCCCCAACCGGTAGTCGAGCACCGAGAAGCGACTACCGCTGGCACCGAACAGATCGACCGGCCCGACGTCGCCAACGAGTTCGTGTTCCTTCCGAATCCCCTGCCCTTCGGGGAACGCGTCGCGACGGGCTAGGCAGAGTTCGCCACAATCGTCCCCGGCTGATCGGCGTTTCGTCTCCGGTAGCCTCTCCCGTCCCATACCAGGAGCATTGTGAGCGCCGTCGCAGACATCGGCGTGGTTGGCCTGGCCGTCATGGGCCGCAACCTCATCCTCAACATGGACGACCACGGCTTCACGGTCGCCGCCTACAACAGGACGTCCGCCAGGGTCGACGAGTTCCTCGCCGGCGACGCCGCCGGCACCCGGGTCGTCGGCGCACACTCGCTCGAGGAACTCGTGGGCCTGCTCAGGACGCCGCGGCGCATCATGATGATGATCCGCGCCGGTGACGCAGTCGACGATGCCGTCGATGCGCTCATTCCGCTGCTCGATCCGGGCGACATCATCATCGACGGCGGCAACTCGCTGTACACGGACACGATGGCGCGGACCGCCCGGGTCGAGGCCGCCGGGCTCCTCTATGTGGGCGCTGGGGTCTCCGGTGGCGAGGAGGGAGCGCGCACCGGGCCCTCGATCATGCCCGGCGGATCCGCAGCCGCGTGGCCGTATGTGCGGGAGATCTTCCAGTCGATCGCTGCATACGTCGACGGGGTGCCCTGCTGCGACTGGGTGGGCGCAGACGGTGCCGGCCACTACGTGAAGATGGTCCACAACGGCATCGAGTACGGCGACATGCAGGTGATCGCAGAGGCCTACGACCTCATGCACCGCGGCCTCGGGATGACCCACGACGAGATGGCGGAGACCTTCGACTCCTGGAACCGGGGAAAGCTCGACTCCTACCTCGTCGAGATCACCGGGGACATCATGACGACCAGGGACGACGCCGGCGATCCGTTGTTGGAGAAGATCCTCGACGCCGCAGGGCAGAAGGGCACGGGAAAGTGGACGGTGATCTCTTCGATGGATTTCGGCCAACCCGTCACCCTCTTCGCCGAGGCCGTCTACGCCCGCATCGTGTCGTCGCTCGCAGACACGCAGTCCACGTCGTCCCACCTGCACACCGGGCCCCCGTCACGGATCTCTGCGCCCAGAGAGGAAGCGCTGTCAGACCTCCACGACGCGCTGTACGCATCGAAGATCATCTCGTACGCCCAGGGGTTCATGCTCATGGAGGCCGCGGCCCGGGAACACGAATGGGACCTCGACTTCGCATCGATCGCGTCGATGTGGCGTGGCGGATGCATCATCCGATCGCGGTTTCTCGGCGAGATCATGCGCGTCTATGCGGCAGAGCAGGACACACGGAACCTCTTGCTGTCCGAGTTCTTTCGTGACGAGATCGCAGGAGCGCAGCCGGGATGGAGGCGTACGGTGCATCTGGCGGTGGAGTCGGGGATCCCGGTGCCCGCATACTCCTCAGCGCTTGCGTTCTTCGACGGATTCCGCACCGCACGGCTTCCCGCCAACCTCATCCAGGCCCAGCGCGACTACTTCGGCGCCCACACGTATGAGCGAGTCGACCGGGCCCGGGGCGAGTTCTTCCACACCAACTGGACCGGGTCGGGTGGCGATGTCGCCTCGACGGCCTACAACGTCTGAGATGCGGACTCCTCCGTCCGTGATGCCGGCGCTGGTGACCCCGTTCGACGCGGCCGGGGACCTCGACCTCGCGGCACATCGCCACAATCTCGCCGCACTCGCTTCCTCGGGTGTCGCAGGCTTCCTGGTCGCCGGCAGCACCGGAGAGGGGCCGTATCTCCAGCCCGGGGAACGCACGGCCCTCGTGGACGTGGCCCGGGCGTCACTCGCCGATGCGTTCGTGCTCAGCGGCGTTGCCGCAGAGTCGGTCCGGCAGGCGCTGGGCCAGGTCGACGAAGTAGCCGACACTGCCGACGCCTGCCTCGTCGTCACCCCGACCACGCTCGCTCGCCGCAACGAGAGCGCCGTCCACCGGTTCTACATGGAACTCGCCGCCGCGTCGCCCCTTCCCGTGTTCCTCTACAGCGTCCCGAGCGTGACCGGTTACGAGCTGCCGGTATCGTCCGTGATCGAGGTCGCAGCCCACCCCAACGTCGTCGGGATCAAGGACTCCGGCGGTGACCCAACCCGGGTGACCGCCATCCGCACCCGCCTCGGATCCGGCTTCTGGATCTATGCCGGTGCCAGCGCCGCCCTGGCCGAAAGCATGGCCAACGGCGCCTCCGGAGCGATCACTGCGTCGGCCAACTACGCATTCGCCCTCGTCACTCGTGTGATCGAAGCGGGACACGCGAAGACGTCGTCTCCGGCACAGAGGGCGCTGTCGGTATTGTCCCGAGAGGTCGAACGGCACGGTGTCGCAGGAACCAAGGCTGCCGCCGCAGCCACAGGTCTGCGACCCGGCGCTCCCCGCCTTCCACTGGCCCCACTGGACCGCCCGGAGGCGACGAGCATCGCCGCTTTGGTCGAAGCAGAGGTCGGGAAGGACGTCCCGAGCGCCAGATGAGGCCCTCCCGGGATCGGCTAGCGTGCCGCCGATGCGCGCAGCAGTCCTCCGGGAACGAACGCCGGGCGAAGCCAGGGTCGCCGCGATCCCAGCCACCGTGACCACCATGACGGGGTGGGGCTGGAACGTTGCCGTCGAGCCCGGTGCGGGAGTCGGTGCGGGAATCACGGACCGGGAATTCGACGAGGCAGGAGGCGCCATCCGGGACAACGCCCTCGAGGATGCCGACGTGGTGCTCCAGGTCGGTCCACCAGCGCCCTCCCTCGCTGCCGATCTCCCGTCCGGGTCCACCATCGTCGGCTTTCTCGATCCTTTCGTCGACGCCCCGCTGCTGCGGGCGCTGGCCGGCGCCTCGCTGTCTGCGATGGCCGTCGAGGCGATCCCCAGAACGACGCTCGCGCAGAGCATGGATGCTCTCTCCTCGCAAGCCAACCTCGCCGGATATGCAGCAGTGCTCTGTGGCGCCACCGCCTCGCCCCGCCTACTTCCGATGATGGTGACGGCTGCCGGGACCATCCCTCCCTCCCGGGCCTTGATCCTCGGGGTGGGTGTCGCGGGTCTCCAGGCCATCGCCACGGCACGGAGGCTGGGTGCCGTCGTCCACGCCTACGACATCCGGCCCGAGACCCGAGAGCAGGTCGAGAGTCTGGGCGCCAAGTTCGTCGCAGCGCCGACCACAGAGGCCGATGAGGGCGGCTATGCCCGGGAAGTCGAGGCTGACACCCAGGCTCTGCAGCATGAGGCCCTCGCACCGTTCGTCGCGGACGCCGATCTCATCGTCACCACCGCTCAGATCCCGGGACGACCCGCACCCCTTCTCATCACACGGTCGATGGTCGAGGCGATGCATACCGGAGCGGTGATCGTCGACATGGCAGCCGGCACCGGCGGCAACGTGGAAGGCTCGGCGCCCGACGAGGTCGTCGACATCGACGGCGTCCGGGTCCACGGCCCCACGAATCTCGCCAGCGCAGTGGCTGCGGACGCCAGCCGCATGTATGCCCGCAACCTCACGGCGTTGCTGCAACGGGCGACGGCAGAAGACGGCACGCTCCACCTCGACCTCGAGGACGAGATCATCGGCGGAGCCACAGTCGTCCACCGAGGCGAAGTGCGACATCCCCGTTCGCTGGCCCTGTTGGAAGGTGCAGGCTCGTGAGCGCTGAGTTCATCGCCGGGATCGTCGTGTTCGTGCTCGCCGCATTCGTCGGCCTCGAAGTCATCTCCAAGGTTCCCCCGACACTGCACACGCCGCTGATGTCCGGCGCCAATGCGGTCTCAGGGATCACGGTCGTGGGTGCGCTCATCGCCGCAGGGGTCGGAGAAGGCACGCTCGCCACCATCCTCGGGTTCCTCGCCGTCACCGCGGCAACGATCAACGTGGTCGGGGGCTTCCTCGTCACCGACCGGATGCTGGAGATGTTCAAGAAGAAACCGGGACAGCGATGACCGAGCTGCTGTATCTCACAGCCGCGGTGTTGTTCATCCTGGGGCTCAAGTAGCTCTCCGGCCCCCGCACCGCGCGGCGCGGCAATCTCCTGGCCGGCGCAGGCATGCTGCTCGCCATCGTCGTGACGCTCGTGAACACCGACGTGGTCTCGTGGGGAACGATCATCGCCGGACTCATCGCGGGAGCCGTCATAGGCGCCATCCTCGCCTTGCGAGTGCAGATGACGGCCATGCCCCAGCTCGTCGCC
>JBHHXA010000080.1:0-9174 GCA_046756805.1 Acidimicrobiia bacterium | reverse complement strand
CCAGCGCCTTCTGTACCAGAGGAAGCAACAGCGTCTGAGTCCAGGTGGGGAAGAAGCGCTTCGCCCCATCGAGCGCACGCGCGTCGTTTCCCACCAGGATGCGCGGCCGCGCCTTCTCGATCGTTCTGCTTGCGGGTGGCTTCACGTCCGTCGGCATCCTCGTCAGCCGTGCATATTTCTCCCGGCCGTTTCTCGCGACGACCCTGGGGATCACCGCCCTGCTCGCACTCGTCCATCGCGGGTACCACCGGCGGCGCCCATGGACCGAGGAGATGATCCTCGTCACCGCTGAGAAGGGCCTCGTCGACGACATGAGGAACGCCGACCACGCAGACGTGCTCAGCGTGTTCGATCCGGCGGATGAGCCGCCTACCAACCCCGATGACATCACGGCCACTCTCGTGGTCGATCTGCGACCCGTCATGGCCGATCGCATGGCGCAGTTCGTGTCCTCGTGGAACCTGGCGGGATACCCGGTGCGGCCGCTCGCCTCGGTCTACGAGGAGCACACCGGCAGGCTCCCGATCGTCCACCTGGCCGAAGGTTGGGAACTGACCCATCCCGTCGCTCGCAACGAGTATGCGGCCTTCAAGCGCGGCGTCGACATCGTTCTCACACTTGCCGCGGCTCCCATCTGGGTCCCGCTGGGGGCCGTCATCTGGCTGGCCGTCAAGCTCGAGTCGCGGGGACCGGTCATCTACAAGCAGGAGCGTGTCGGCCGGGACGGTGCGCCTTTTACCCTGCTCCAGTTCAGGACGATGGTCCCCGACGCGGAGCGCGAAGGGCCTCGCTTCGCCTCACGCAAGGACGCGAGACTCACCCGTGTCGGAAAGCTGTTGCGCAGATTCCGGGCGGATGAGGTCCCGCAGCTCTGGAATGTGCTCCGAGGCGATCTCTCGCTCGTCGGACCCCGTCCCGAGCGTCCTGTGTTCACGCAGAAGTTCGACGAGTCGATCCCGTTCTACGGCTATCGGCACCTCATCAGGCCCGGCGTGACGGGTTGGGCACAGGTGAACTACGGGTACGCCGACGACGAGGCCGACACGATCGACAAGCTGACCTACGACCTGTACTACGTGAAGCACATGTCGCCGTGGCTCGACATCCACATCCTCGGCAAGAGCGTGTGGACCGTGCTCTCAGGGTTCGGTGCTCAGTAGGCCCGTCCCAGTCGATCAACAGCAGGTCTGCGGCATCCCCTACGCTGCCGGTCGTGGAGAGAACGCATCCCTGGCCGACCGTGAGTGTGGTTATCCCCGTCCGAGACGGGGCTGCCCACCTGCAAGATGCGATCCGGTCGGCCCTGGGACAGGAGTACCCCGGGTCGATCGAAATCGTGGTCGCAGACGGGGGGAGCACCGACGGCTCACTCGAGATCGCTCGTGACATGGCATCCGAGGCGAGCCGGGTCGCCGTGGTTGCCAACCGCCGTGGCACCACACCCGCCGGGCTCAACGTCGCGATCGCGGCGAGCCGCGGAGAGGTCGTCGTGAGGTGCGATGCGCAGGCAGCCCTGCCGTCCGGATACGTACGGCGGGCGGTCGAGATCCTCGAGGAGACCGGAGCGGACGTCGTCGGCGGTGTCCAGGCCGCGAGCGGCGTCTCGGCCATGCAGCGTGCGATCGCCGTCGCGATGACGACGCCCCTCGGTGCCGGAGGTTCGAAGTTCCGACGGGGTGGGGCACCAGGGCCCGCGGACACGGTGTACCTCGGCGTGTTCAGACGACGTGCGCTGGAGCGGGTGGGCCTCTTCGACGAGGCGATGGTGCGCAACCAGGACTATGAGCTCAATCACCGTATCCGCACGTCCGGGGGCGAAGTGTTCTTCCATCCAGATCTCAGGGTCCCGTACCGGGCTCGTGCGACGCTCGGCGGTCTCTGGCGGCAGTACCTCGACTACGGGATCTGGAAGTGGAAGATGCTCCGGCGGCACCCGGGGGCGGTGCGGGCCAGGCAGCTGGCGCCACCGATGCTGGTCTTCGGGCTTTTCGCATCCGCCGTGCTCGTGGCTGCGACGCCGTGGCGCAGGTTCGGGCTCGTCGTTCCCGCAGCCTACGGCGCGGTCCTTCTCGCCACGGCTGCCGTCGAGGCGGGGCGGAGGAGAGACCCTGCGGTGCTGCTCACTCCCGCGGCGATGGTGACCATGCATGTCGCCTGGGGAGTGGGCTTCCTGCTGTCACGGGGTTCGGCGCCCGCGGAGGACATCCCGCTGCTACCGGGCCCGGAGAAGGCGGGGCCGTAGCTGTGCCGGGCTGGTTGCCCGTCAGTCGAGCCCAGCGGCCGCAGCCGCGGCACGAGCCTCTTCGAGGCGTTGCGGCCCAGCGGACCCGAAGGGCTCCCTGCCGCCGCTGATGGCGGCGACGGCCCACCCCGCCGCCGCGCGGGCACCATCCACGAGCCGCTGCGGATAGGCGAGGGTGCGTCGGTGCTCGTCGAACTCGTCCTCATCGACGACCTGTGCCTCGCCTTCGCTGCTGCGGAGCACCACGTCGAGATCGAGGTCGATCATCCGCACCGTGTCGCCGTGCCACTCTGGCGGTGTCACCATGTCCACGTACACGGCGATGCTGCCCGACTCGTTCCAGATGGAACACCACCAGCCGTGGTGCGGTACGAGGGTCACGAACAAGGCCTCGGCCTCGGTCGGTGGCTCCTCCCCTTTCGTGCAGACGGTGCCTCGCGGCGCCCAGAGCCACGTGCCGAGCTCGTCTTCGGAGAGCCGGTACGTGTCGTATTGCCAGTGGAGGGTGTCCGGGTACTTGCGGAAGTCGACGTGGACCTTGTCCGGAGCCTTGCCGCTCTGCCGGTGTCGTCGGGAGCTCAGTCGACGTCCCAGGTGCCCGTGGATCGGATGAGCGCAGCGAGATCGCCAGGTCCGCGCGCGGCCTGTGCGTCGATGAGCTGACGCTGCATGGACTCGCTGAACGTGTTCAACTCGACGCTGCGGAAGACGCCGACCGGGGTCGGACCATAGGGCCCGTGGGAGATGCGGCTGAGCGCAAACGCAGGGCTCGGGTCGAGATTGTGCGGCTCGTGCACGTGGATGGCCTCGATGCCGACATCGTCGACGTTGACGATCCGGACCCCTTGGGATCCGATGATGACGCCCCGCTCGTTGTCGGGTCCGAACACCACGGGCCGTCCCGCTTCGAGGTTGATGCGGTTCTCGTCCCTCTCGGAGCGTCCCGTGAGCTGGATGAAAGCCTTGTCGTTGAACACGTTGCAGTTCTGGTAGATCTCCACGAACGCAGCGCCCTCGTGCTCGTACGCGGCCCGGAGTATCTCCGTCGTGTGCGGGCGATCCATGTCGATCGTGCGCGCGACGAAGGTCGCCTCGGATCCGAGCGCCAGGCTGACCGGGTTGAACGGGGTCTCCACAGATCCCATGGGGCTCGTCTTCGTCCGTTTCCCCGTCTCGGACGTCGGGGAGTATTGCCCCTTGGTGAGCCCGTAGATCTGGTTGTTGAAGAGGAGGATCTTCAGGTTGGCGTTGCGACGCATCGCATGGATGAGGTGGTTCCCCCCGATCGACATCGCATCGCCGTCGCCTGAGACGACCCACACCGTGAGGTCGGGGTTGGCGGTGGCGATGCCCGTCGCGATCGCAGGGGCCCGGCCGTGGATCGAGTGGATGCCGTACGTCTGCATGTAGTACGGAAAGCGGGAGGCGCATCCGATCCCGGACACGAACACGTGCTTTTCCCGGTCGACGTCGAGCCCGGCGAGGAAGTTCTGGACCGAGGCGAGGATCGTGTAGTCACCACACCCCGGGCACCAACGGACCTCCTGGTCCGACTGGAAGTCGCCGCGCTGAAAGCGAGTGGTTGCGTCGGTCATGCGCTGTCCTTCGCCTCGAGGATCTCGATGATCTTCCCGGAGATCTCTACCGTCTTGAACGGCAAGCCCTGGATCTTGGGGAAAGAGATGATGTCCCTTAGGTACTCAGCACGGAGCACCGTTGTCAGTTGTCCGCGATTCAGCTCGGGGACGAGCACCTTGGGGAACCTCTCCAGGATCTCGCCCAGGTTCGGTGGAAACGGGTTGAGGTGGCGGAGATGGACATGTGCGACGCGATGCCCGGCCTGGACCGCGTTGTTGACGCCTGCCCGCACCGCGGAGAACGTGCCGCCCCATGCAACGACGACGAGTTCGGCATCTTCCGGGCCGTGGATCTGGGCGGGAGCGATGTCGGCAGCGATCCTCCGTTGCTTCTCCTCGCGCAGCATCGTCATCTGCTCGTGGTTCTCCGGGTCGTACGAGACGTTCCCCGAAGCGTCGTGCTCGAGCCCACCGATGCGGTGTTCGAGGCCCGGGGTGCCGGGGATGGCCCACGGCCGGGCCAGAGTCACTTCGTCGTGTTGGTAGGGGAGGTAGTCCCCGTTGTCGCCGTTGGGCCGCGTCGCAAACTCGACGGGGAACTCAGGTAGCTGCTCGACGTCTGGCAGCAGCCACGGTTCCGAGCTGTTTGCGATGTAGCCGTCTGCGAGGAGGATCACCGGCGTCATGTACCGCACGGCGATCCGTACCGCCTCCCAGGCCGCTTCGAAGGCATCGCTTGGTGATCGCACCGCGACGATCGGCATTGGCGCCTCCCCGTGGCGTCCGTACAGAGCGAGCATGAGATCGGACTGCTCCACCTTCGTCGGGAGCCCGGTCGAAGGCCCCGCTCGCTGCACGTCGACGATGACGAGCGGCAACTCCACCTGGAACGCCAGGCTGATCGTCTCGCTCTTGAGCGCCACACCCGGTCCGGAGGTGCCGGTCACGCCCAGGTGGCCGGCGAAGGACGCACCGAGGGCGGTACCGACCGCGGCGATCTCGTCCTCTGCCTGGACGGTGCGGACACCGAAGTTCTTGTGCCGTGCCAGTTCCTCGAGGATGGTGGTCGCGGGCGTGATGGGGTAGGAGCCGTAGAACAGGGGCAGCCGAGCCGAGCGGGCGCCGGCGATGAGTCCCCAGGCGATCGCCTGGTTCCCTGTGATGTTCGTGTAGGTGCCGGCAGGCAGCTTGGCGGGCTGCACCTGATAGGTGTGGTGGAACTCTTCGGTGGTGATCCCGAAGTTGTATCCCGCACGAAACGCCATCACGTTTGCAGCCCCAACAGGGCTGTCGGTCCCGAACTTGCTCTGCACCCACTCGATCACGGGTTCCGTGGGTCGGTTGAACATCCACGAGATCAGCCCCAGAGCGAAGAAGTTCTTCGATCTGAGGACGGCTCTTCCCTTGACACCGCTCTCGGCAACGGCCGTCTTCGTGAGGTCCTCCATGGGGGCGGTGAGGACGTGATATGCCTCGAGCGAGCCGTCCTCGATCGGGTCGGCGTCGTATCCCGCCTTCGTGAGGTTTCTCTCAACGAACGCGTTGCTGTTGACCAGGATGAGGCCGCCGGGCTTCAAATCGGCGAGGTTCGCCTTGAGAGCGGCAGGGTTCATCGCCACCAGCACGTCGGGGTTGTCACCGGGCGTGAGGATGTCCCAGTTGGCGATGTGGACCTGGTACGAAGACACGCCGGGAATCGTGCCTGCGGGCGCCCGGATCTCGGCCGGGAAGTTGGGGAACGTGGCGAGGTCGTTCCCGAACAGCGCGGACGAGGCCGTGAATCGCGCTCCGGTGAGCTGCATGCCGTCGCCCGAGTCACCCGCGAAACGGATGACGACGTTCTCGCGTTGCTCCGTCTTGTCTGGGTCCGGCGGTGCGAGCGTCTCCTCTGACACTTCGTTCTCCTGACTGATGCCACATGCGGCGCGATGGTGTGTCGGTGTTCGTTCAAGACCGCCGGGCCGAGGCGCACCCCGTCACGGCGGATCGTCTCAGTCTATGTGCGCGTTGGTCGTTCTTGGCCGATCTTCGTCTCCGAGATGCCGGTGCGATTGGTCATGAGCCGGGGGGTGCTGCCGGGGGCGGAGTAGCGGCGATGCCGGCCGTTTCCAACGCCATGCCGATCTCGAGGATCCGGTGCTCCTGCCACGCCGGACCGATGAGCTGGATGCTCGGCGGGGGCCGTAGGTCGGACGGCAGCGGGAGGGCGATCGCGGGTAATCCCATGTTGTTGACGAGTGCGGTGAAACGCGCGAGCGGAGAGCGGTACGGGAGCGCAGTGCCTGCCACGTCGATGGTGTCCACGCCGATCTGCTTCGACATGGCGGCGACGGTAGGTGTGAGGAGTACATCGCAGGTATCGAGTGCGCGTTCGGCAGCGTGGCGCAATGCCCTGCGCCACTCGAGAGCGCGTAAATAGTCCGCACCGGTGAAACCGACGGTTGCCGCGATACGCGCCGCGACCTCGGGTCCGTAGCCGTCCGGGTCCCGGCGCCACCGTTCGCCGTGCAGCGCGGCGACCTCGAGAGAGTATGAGGCCTCGATCTCGCCCGGTGGTGCGAGCAGGGGATCCGCGATGTCCACGACACCCGCGCCTGCTGCCTTCAGCTTCGCCACCGCTTCCTCGAAGGCTGCCGCGACCTCGACCGTCAACGGTCCCTCAACCCAGGGACGGGGCAAACCGAACGTGAGACCTGCGGTGGCGGGGGGCGGCCCCGGTGCCGTCACCCGACGAGGCGCCGACCATGGGTCGCGGGGGTCGTGGACCGCGATGATCTCGTAGGCGAGGGCCACATCTGCGACGCTGCGCCCCAGCGGACCGACCGTGTCGAGCGACGCGGCAAGGGGGAATACGCCGCGGATCGATCCCCGGCCGTGGGTGACCTTGAGCCCGACGACACCGCACAGCGCGGCGGGGACGCGTACCGACCCGCCGGTGTCGGTTCCGAGGGCGATCGGCACGACCCCTGCGCCGACTGCGGCGCCCGAGCCTCCAGAAGATCCACCGGGCGAGAGCGTCGTGTCCCACGGATTGCGGACGGGGCCGAACCAGTGATTCTCACTCGAGAACCCGAACGCAAACTCGTGGAGGTTCGTCCGGCCGAGGACGACGGCTCCCTCGCTCTCGAGTGCAGCGACGCACGGCGCCGTGCCGGTGGCCGGAGCAGCTTCGAAGCCGGAACCGCAGGTGGTGACGTGACCTTCGTGATCGATGAGGTCCTTGACCGCGACGGTGACGCCTGCGAGGCGGCCCGGGTTCTCTCCGGCGGCGACTCTCCGGTCGATCTCGGCCGCGGACCGCATCGCGCCCTCCGCATCGATCTCCGTGAATGCATTGAGCCGGGTCTGTGCCGTGGCGGCCCGATCCAGGGCCGCCTCCGTCACGTCTACGGCGTGGAGCTCCCCGTGCCGTACCGCCTCGGCGATCCGGCGTGCCGATGCATCCAGAGGGATCGTCATTCCCAAGTCAGCGTTCCGATCGTGGGGAACACCGAGACCCACAGCGATCCCGGAGGCACCGCGAGCCGTGCACCGTCGTTGGTCCGGAGCTCGAACGGGTCAGCCAGGCTGCTGCGCTGCCACGTGGCTTCTACGACGCCACCGTCGGTGAAGAGGATGGCCTGGCCCGAACCCACCGTGTCGAGTGCCGGCACCGAACTCCCGGACTGTCCGGAGCGGGGCCGCGCCGTGTAGCGGCGTGCTGTGAGCACGAGCAGGGTGTCGAAAGCGATCTGACCGGTCCCTCCCTCGACATCTTCCCAGTTGTGTGGGTCGTTTCCCGCGAAGCGGAGGTACCGCTCGCCGTCGTAATCCCATCGCACCGTCGTTGCCGTCGACCACTCGAGGGTGATCGACGTTGCTGCGCCCGCCGGCTCCGCAGTGTCTGCGAACTCGAACCAGGGCTCCGGGGGCTCGTCGGAGAACCCGAGGCGATCGGCGCGTTCCCGCATGCCGTCGGTCGTGCCGAACAGAGTGCGCTCGTACGCACGGCCGTTGCGCGGGATGCGGAATGTGTTGGGATCCGTTTCTCCGATGTACGGGACGTCTGCGGCGCGAACGATCGACTTCACCCACGCCTGGCCGCCGGAGATCTGCATCGTGGCGTTGAGCGGTCTCACCAAGGTCGGGTCGGTGGGGCGTACCGAGCGGATCGGACCCACATAGGCGCTGTCGGACTGGAGGAAGAGGGCGATGAACCTGGTGAGACCCGCCTCGACGAGGAGTTCGTAGACGGCATCCGCCTCTTGCAAACCACTCTGGGGTCTCGCATCCGGGTGGTTGTCGATCTTGACGGCCAGCACCCGTCGATCGAGCGTCGTCTCGTCGGCAGCGCCGAGCCCGTTGAGCGGAGACGGGGGGAGTGGAATCGTGGTCGTAGTCGTGGTGGTGCTCGACGTGGTCGTCGTCGGTGGTGCCGTGGTCGTAGTCGAAGACACGGCGATGGTGGTCGTCTTCGAGGTGGTGGTGGTCAGGGGAGGCAGGGTGGTCAGGGACGCCGTCGTTGTTGTGTCCGTCGTCCCACTTCCGCTGCAGGAACCGGCCACGAGCGTTGCCACCACGAGAAGCGCACCGGGGCTGCGGGTTTTCACGGCGGCGGAGTGTAAACCCCATCGCGGCGTAGCCGGCTCATCGCAGCCGGCCTCGCGAGGGCCGAGCGCCGTCGTGGTCCGGTACCGTCTGCGGATGGAAGACAGGGTGCGTTTCGTTCGTCGCGAGCTGTCTGCGCTGGCCGATCCGGTCAAAGCGTCGGAGATGGCGGCGTATTTGAAGACGAACATGGCGTTCTACGGCGTGCAGAAACCACGGCGCACTCCCGTCTTCAAGGAGATGCTCGCACGCTTCCCGGTCGCGTCGCGAGCCGAGTACCGCGCCGCCGTACTCCAGCTGTGGCAGCGGCCGCATCGGGAGGAGAAGTACTTCGCAATCGGACTCGCGGGCGCCTATCCGGAGTACCGCACCGTGGGCTCGATCCCGCTCTACAAACGGCTCATCGTTGAGGGTGGCTGGTGGGACCTCGTGGACGGCGTCGCATCGGATCTCGTCGGTGGGGCGCTTCGCGACGACCGGGTCCGGGTCGCCCCGATCATGCGGCGCTGGATCGAGCATCCCGACATGTGGCTGCGCCGCACGGCTCTCATCTGCCAGATCGGCCATCGGGGAGCAACCGACCAGGACATGCTGTTCGAGTTCTGTCTGCGTTGCGCCACAGACCCCGAGTGGTTCATCCGAAAGGCGATCGGCTGGGCATTGCGCGAATACGGCAAGACGTCACCGTCGGCCGTGGCGGAGTTCACCCGCACCCACGAGGAACGGTGGTCCCGCCTGACCTACCGCGAGGCGATGAAGCACCTCGGC
>JBHHXA010000079.1:0-9288 GCA_046756805.1 Acidimicrobiia bacterium | reverse complement strand
TTCCCTGTCCAGGAGCACACGGAGGTCGTCCGGGATGCGCCGCAGCTGGGGCACGGCAGGGTTGAGCGGGGACCTGCCCACCGGGAGGGCCCACTGGGTCACAGTGCCGTCTCTGGCGAGTGGGCTTTGCGAAAGCTCGGCGGCCGAGGGCGCCGCTCGGCCCTCCGGTAGCGCCGAGTACAGCTCACGGAGGGCGACGCCGGCGTCGACGCCCGACGTTGTCCTCAGACCGTTTATGGCCGTCAGCTCGGAGACGTCGTCGGTGATCACCGCTCCGCCTGCCGGGGTGGCAAGCGTGATGCCCGCGATCAGCAGCCGCTCGCCGTTGAGGATGTTGCCGTCGGCGGCGTTCGAGCGCTCCACCCACAGGCCGTGCAGGCTCAGGGGCGGGACCGGGTCACGCGGGTAGGTCGTGTTGAGCCCCTTTGTCAGGTCGATCTCCACCGCCGTCCACGTCGAGTCGACGAGGTCCTCGTCCGCCTGCATGGTCCACACCTGGCCCCTGGCGTCGAACACTTTTGCGAAGAGACGCAGGCTCTGGTCGGGAACACGGGCACCGAGCCGCGCCTGCTCCCCGAGCGAGAACGGAACCACGACCCCTTCGAGGCGAAGCGCCGTGGCCGTTGGGTCGAGTTCGACACCGAGATCGGGCGCGAAGCCATCCGGTCGCAGCGGCCGGAAGACATCGACGGGATCGCTCCCACCAAAGTCGCTGCGCCACTCCACGACGGATGCAAAGGCGTCGGGCCGAATGGCGATCACCTCGGCGCGCCGCGAGGACAAGCGGGGGGCGCCATCGGTGCGAAGCACGGCGGCCGAAGCAGTTCCCTCGGGGACGTCGAGGAGGCCGGCGCTCTCGTCGACGATGCGGACATCGCTGCCCGCGGCAAACGACGCCCTGTCGTCGAACGATGCGTTGAGGGTGTTGGCATAGGTGAGGGCAAATGCGCCGAATCCGGTAGTCAGCCAGACGAGCAGTGCAAGCCGGCCGTAGGGAACGGGATTGCGTCCGAGGTGCCATCCCGGTAGGGCGAGCGACATCCTCCTGCTCCTCGCCATGATCCAGCCCACCAGGCGGAGGAGCCACGGCAGCACCCGCAGCAGAACGAGGGCGCCCGTGAACAGCAGCAACACGGGGAAGACGATCGCCAGCGGATCGAGTTCCGCCTCTTCCCCCGAGAGGTTGATGAAGCCGCGCTGGCCCAGTTGCCAGAGGATCACCAGGGAAAGGGCGATCGCAAAGAGATCCAGGTTGTAGCGCTGCCATACCGAGCTCGTCGTCGGTCGTGCGGCGAGCGACCGCAGTTCGAGTACCCGCCGTCTGGCGAAGGGGAGGATCGCAAGCCCCATCGACAGGAACGTCACCGCACCGCCGGCCAGCAGGAAGGGTGTGATGGACCGGACCTGTTCGACGGTGAGCGAGCTGCCTCCGGTGAGGTCGCTGAGCGGCGGCACGAGACCCGTGAGGCCCACGAGGGTGCGCGCCACCCAGGGCGCGACGAGCACGGCCACGATGGCGATCACCGTGGACTGTCCGAGGTGGATCCCAACCGTCTGCCACGAGCTCGCGCCCCGCGTGCGGAGGAGTGCGATCTCGGGACCCTCGCGCTCCAGCGTGAGCGAGGCCGTGTAGATGAGGAAGTAGAGCGCCCCGCCTACCACGAGGGCGAGCATCGAGAGGATGGGGGCACCGATGACCACGGAACGGACGTCGAACTCGTCGAGGAGGAGCGGGAGGAACGTGTTCGCAGCCAGGTTGCCCCCGGTCTCCCTCGAGAGTGCTGCGCGGTAGTTCCCGATCGCAACGCTCGCCGCATCGATCTCCTCGAGATCCAAGGAATCCGCATCGAACTCGAGGATGAACCGCTGCGTGACGTTGCTGTTGGTGAAGCCGCGGGTCGGCCGTAGCCACGGGTCCTGCTCGGGATCGATGATGAGGGCGCGCGTCCATGCGTCGAAGACCTCCTGGGCGAGATAGACCTGCCGCCCCGGATCGTCGATGCCCCAGATCTTGGCGTCGCGGTCCACCGGCTCCACGATCCCCGCGACTTCCACGAGCTCGAACACCTCGGGCAGACCGGTGAAGGGCCGCAGGATGAACCGGTCGCCGGGGCCCCTCCGGATCGTCGAGGCGAGATCTGCTCCGAGGACGATCGCGAGCGGATCGCCCTGGTTCCGCGGGGCACCCAGCAAGGAGTCGGGCCACTCTCCCGAGACGACGGTGAGCTCATCCTCGATCGAGGGGCTCGTGAAGAACCGCACCTGGGTCGCATCCTGCGGCGGCCTCGGGTAGGGAGGGAGTGGCACCTCCTCGTCGGGCAGCTCCGCCTCCACCGCGGCCGCGAGCTCTTCTCGCCACGCCTCGGCTTGCCCGAGCCAGTCGACGGAGCCGTCGATGGGGATGACGATGAGCTCGCGCGACTGCGACCGCTCGATCATGGTCGGGTACCAGTCGGCGAGGAGGGAGACCCTCTGCTCCCCGGCGAGGTTTCGATGCGTGGTGGCGGTTGCGCCGCTGTAGGACGTGGTCTGCGAAAACGCGATGAAGTCCACATCCGCGGCGGGGGCACTCCGCGTCGTGAACAGCAGATCCACGGCGCGGACGGAATCCTCATAGAGGGGGACGATCACCAGGAGCGCGGTGACGAGCGTCGCCCCCAGGAGCGAACCGATGAGGATGCCGCGTTTTGCCCACACCCGTCTCACGACGAGGCTCAGGTACGTGACGAGTCGCACTTGTTGTGGTCCCTTGCCTCCGGAACGCCTGGCAGGCTAGCGATCCGACCCCGGTTCCCTTCAGCGGATCCGAGGGCGTCGATCTTCACCCGAGACCCACGAGGCCGCATCGCGCGCGACCCCCAATCAGCTACCGATACCCGGCAGGTCGAGCTGCGCCTTGTGCACGCAGGCCGCCACGGCTGTGCCGATTCGCTCCAGCCCGGGCAGCGCGCTGGTGCACGCCGCAGTGACGTGCGGACAACGCGGAGCGAACGCACAGGAATCATCCGGGATCCTGGTGATCTTCGGCGGCGAGCCGGCGATGGGACGAAGCCGATCCACGCCGCGCGACGGCAGGGACCCGAGGAGGCCATCGGTGTAGGGGTGACGCGGTCTGCGGAAGATCTCGTCGATCGGACCTTCTTCGATGATCCGTCCTCCGTACATCACGGCGACCCGGTCGGCCATCGACGCCACCGTGGCGAGGTCGTGGGTCACCAGGATCATCGCCATGTTCCGTTTCCGTTGCATGTCGCGCATCAGTTCGCAGATTGCGGCCGCTACGGGAGCGTCGAGCCCGGTGAGCGGCTCGTCCGCGATGAGCAGCGAAGGCGCCTTGACCAGCGCCGCAGCGAGCATCGCACGCTGCGCCTGGCCTCTGCTCATCTCATGACGAAAGGAAAGGTATCCCCTCTTCGCGGGAAGTTGCGTCTCGCCGAGGGCATCGAGCACCCGATCCGTGATCTCCTCTTTGCTGAGATCCGAGTGCTCCGCGACTGCCTCGGCCGCCTGCTCGCCGATGAGCTCAGCCGGAGTCCAGCTCGCGACCGGAGACTGGAACAGCACGCCGATCCGCGTACCCAGTGTCGTGCGATATGCGTCGTCGAGCAGCTCCTCCATGAACGGCGCCTTGCGCCTTCGTTTCCGCCACCTGCGCCACCAGCGATTCCGGTTCCGGACGAGGTGCGCCGTGGGGCGAAGGCGGACCCCCTCGCAATCCACTGTCCCGCCCAGGACGGCTGCGCCCGGCGTGAGAAGACCGAGCGCACCGAGGACCGACAAGGACTTACCCGAGCCCGATTCACCCACGATCGCGAGCACCTCTCCCGGGTCCACGCGGAAGCTGACACCGCGCACGGCAGGCACGAACCCGCGCGGTAGGAAGGGCCCGTATGGCTCGATGAACAACCGATCCTGATCGCGGTGTACGAGCTCGTCCGCGTCCATCACCGCGACCCGGAGATCCCTGACATCGAGAGTCGGGACGGTCACAGTTGCCTCCTCGTGGCCGCGCTCGGCGACCGTGTCGCCCGCCAGGAAGCAGGATACGACCGTTGCACCGTAGACGCCTGTCAGAGCGTCAGGTAGCCGAGGTCGGCCGCGGGACGGGACCCGACCCGCGCCGATCCCGGTCCACCGGCCGGTCCCCGTATCCGGCCGGCGAACACGGGTCCCCTACCCCTGGCCGGGTCCTACGGCGACGGTGTCTATGCCCGTCCTCGGGAAGGCACCTCCGTTCCAGCTTCCTGAGGCCATGAACCGATGGTGGCCGGGCCTCCACCACTCGGTCGTGAACCGGATTTCAGGCGTCGGCGGCGAGGTGCGGGTGAGCACGGCACCGGACGAAGGTACCGAGGTCGCCATACGCATCGGTCATCACTCAGGACGGGCGACCGACCGCGGGTGCTGCTGGTCGACGATCACGACACCACGCGGATGGGAGCGCGGCACTACCTCGAAGAGCGGTTCGACGTCGTGGGAGATGCCGACGACGTCGACGTAGCCATCGAGTTGGTCACCGAACGCCTGCCGGACCTGGTGCTGCTCGATGTGAGGCTTCCCGGAGGCGGCGGTCGTGAGGTGGTGAAGGCCATCCGCAAGAAGGGTCTCGACGTGAAGTTCCTCGCATTCACCATGTCGATATCGCGCGAGGACGTTCTCCGTTTGCTCAAAGCCGGCGTCGATGGCTACATCACCAAAGGGACCTACGGGTCCGAGCTTCCCGACCTCGTCGCACAGACACTCGATGGCGGTCGCCCCATCTCACGGGATGTCGCCGCGTACCTCCTCGACATCGACGAGGACATCGTGGAGGCCTCCGGGATCGAGCGTTTGACGCCACGGGAGCGAGCCCGCGGCTACACGTACCGGGAGGGTTCGAAACGGCTCGGCATCGCCGTCAAGACCCTCGAGAGCCACATCCACAACATCTTCGAGAAGCTCGGCATCGCCAGCCGCCACGAGCTCACCCGGATCGCCTACGACGCCGCGTTCGTCCGCCCCGACGACGACAGACCGGGACGCACACCGGACTAGTGCCTTTGTGCGGCCGCGGAATGACACGACCGCTCGCTCAAGCCCGAGCCGCCTCGCGGCCGATGTAGTCGTTACATACTTGGACGGTGTTCCACTCCAACCGGGACACAAGCGGAGGTTCCCTTCCCTCCGACTCCTCCTCGGAACGGCCGTCCGGGAACACTCGAAAGCAGTCCCTCTCCTCCCGGGGGCTGTTTTCGCGTTGAGAACGCTACTGCCAGGAGGGAATCCGCCGACCGTAGGGGGCATGGAACAAGGCCGCTCCGTCATGTTGCGTTGGGCGGGGGACGGGTTCGCCCTCGGTCTCCTCTTTCCGGCCGCCGAGCTCATCATCACCGTTGTGGCAGCCGGCGACCGCTCGATCCCGCAGACGCTTGCCGACCAGCCCATCACGATCGTGGTCGTGCTGGCGCCGCTCGTTCTCGGGTTCGCAGGAGCGATCGTCGGCGCGGGCCGGGTCCAGCTCGCAAAGCTCCAGAGCCAGACCGAGGACCTGGCGGAGCGAGTCGCACACGAGTGGACCGCCGAGATCCACGACAACAACGTCGCCGTCGCCACCGCTGCTTCGCTGCGAACGAAGTTCTTCGCCGCCCTCTCCCACGACATGAGAACTCCGCTGTCCGCCATCATCGGCTTCGCCGAACTCGGCAAGGACCCTGAGGCGAGTCACGACCCGGAGACCGTCCACCAGTTCCTGGCCGAGATCGGGACGTGCGCGGATCAGCTCCTGGAGATCGTCAACGACCTCATGGACGCAGCCAAGCTCGATGCCGGGAAGGTCGAGCTCCAGGTGACCGATGCGGACGGCGACGAGATCGCCGCCCCAGGCCGTCGAGCACATGAGACCCCTGGCAGATGAGGAGTCGTTGGACCTCGTGCTCGAGCTGGGCGCCGAGACGACCGTTCGCGCCGATGTACAGCGACTGCGACAGATCATCATCAACCTCCTGTCGAACGCGATCAAATACACAGAGAGAGGCACGGTCACGGTCCGGTCGTTCCGTAACGGAGCAGGCGTGGTCTACGAGGTCCAAGACACCGGAGCCGGCATCTCCCCCGCAGACATGCCCAAGGTGTTCACCGCGTTCGAACAGACCGACGTCGCCAAGAGACGCCTCGACAGCACGGGGCTCGGGCTGCCGGTGAGCCTCGGCATGGCGACGGCGATGAACGGCACGCTCGAGGCCGTCTCTCTCGGGATCGGGCATGGGTCGACGTTCCGGCTCACCCTCGAGCCGGGCAACGGCGGAGACACCGAGCTGCGGATGGCGGCGCTTCCACTCGTCGCGACCTGACCGCACCCTTCGGTCCGGCTCCCGGTCCGCCGGTCGACCCGGCCCGACTCCCGCCGTCTGCCGGGCGCCGCGTGGCCGGTGAGCACTAGTCATCGTGCGCGTCTTCGATTTGGCCACCCCGTGCGCTCAAGACAGAGGCACCGAAACGCCGATGTTGGGGAAGACAAGCTGGACGGTGTTCCACTCCACCGGGACACACAACGGAGGTTCCCTTCCCTCCGACTCCTCCTCAGAGCGGCCGTCCGGAAGTCAGAAAACAGCCCCATCCCTCCCGGGGCTGTTTTCGCGTCTGCGGCGTCCGATATCAACCCGGGCGGGTCACAGGAGCCTCGGAAGCCGTGAGCGCCCGGTAGGCATCGGTGAGCATCTCACAGCCGGTCCTGCTCAGGCGGAAGTCGACGGCCTCGGCACCGCCGCTGACCCCCCGCACGATCACTTCAGCGGCCTGCTCGGCGCCTCGCTTCTCCCCGGGCGATCCCTCTCACCCCAGGTGTCGACACCACGGAGCTGCGCAAAGCCTGCCGCCTGCTCCGACGTGGTCCGCGCGTCGACCCAGGAGCGGGCCAACTCGTCGACCAGTGTGCGTCGCCTCCATGCCTCCGCTCAGGCGGCATGGGTCCCCTGGAGGCCGCCGGGAACGCCTAGCTATACCAGCGAGGCGTCGCGCCCCATGTCGGAGAAGAGGGTGAACTCGGGAAGGAACGTCATCTCGATCCGGCCCGTGGCCCCCTGCCGGTGCTTGGCGATCTGGAGCTCGGCGACGCCTTTGGTCTCGATGGCCTCGGGGTGGTAGTACTCGTGCCGGTACAGGAACATCACAAGATCCGAGTCCTGTTCGATCGCGCCAGATTCGCGAAGGTCGGAGAGACGGGGGCGCTTGTCCTCCCTCGCTTCGAGCGATCGGTTGAGCTGCGACACGGCGATGATCGGGACGCTCAGCTCGCGTGCCAAGTTCTTGAGGCTGCGACTGATCGTTGCGATCTCCTGCTGCCGGTTCTCACCGACGCTGGAGCTCATGAGCTGGAGGTAGTCGATGATCACGAGGGACAACCCGGGGTTGCGACGCATCCTCCTGCACTTGGCGCGGATCTCGGTGACGGTGAGACCCGGCGAGTCATCGACATAGATGGGACGCTGGTAGAGCACGCTTGCGGCGTGCGACAGCTTGGTGAAGTCGGTCTCGCTGAGCCTGCCGGTGCGGAGCCGCTGTGAGTCGATCCTGCCTTCGGCGCACAGCATCCGGGTCACGACCTCCTCGCGGCTCATCTCGAGCGAGAACACGGCAACGGGCTCGTCCTGAACGGCGACCTTCTGTGCGATGTTGAGCGCGAGCGCCGTCTTTCCCATAGCGGGACGCGCGGCCACGATGATGAGGTTGGTGGGGTGGAGACCCGCCACCTTGCGGTCGAGGTCACGAAACCCAGTTGGGATGCCCGTGACATCTGCACCCTGGCGGTTCCTCTCCTCTGCCTGCTCGATCGCAGGACCGAGCAGAGGATCGATCGAAGCGAGACCGTCGCCGACCCTGCGCTCCGCAACCTGGAAAACCGCCTGCTCCGCCCGATCCATCACGTCGTCGATCGGTGACTCCGTCTCGGTGGCGATCGAGAGCACCTCGCCTCCGACGCGCATCAGCCTGCGACGGAGGGCGTGCTCCTCGACGATGGCCGCATAGTGCTCGATGTGCGACGTCGTGGGGACCTGGTCGATCACGGAGGTGAGGTACCCGACCCCCCCGATCCTCTCCAACATCTCGCTGCGTCGCAGCGCAGCAGCGACCGTCACCGCATCGATGGGCTCATCAGCGTCGAACAGCGAAACTACTGCCTGGAAGATCGCCTGGTGCGCCGGTCGGTAGAAGTCCTCGGGGTGCAGTTT
This sequence comes from Acidimicrobiia bacterium, assembly GCA_046756805.1. Classification (GTDB taxonomy): domain Bacteria; phylum Actinomycetota; class Acidimicrobiia; order Spongiisociales; family UBA5794; genus CAMYMC01. Next base: position 1,081 of record JBHHXA010000079.1, on the reverse strand, counting down.
CTCGAGCGCGATATTGGCCGCATCCGGCGACAACAGCACCGCACCGAGCACGGACTCCTCCGCCTCGACGCTGTTGGGTGGCACCACGGCGCCGCGTGTCGCGTCCCGGCGATCAACGACCGACGTCATCTGTCCTCCCGGCCCGCATCTCGGTGGCTTCCCTGTCCTCGGTGGTCATGGTGCACGGTGCGTGTGACACGTTCTCGCTCAGCCGGTGCACCCGGGGTGCGACCGCAGGGAAGCGAAGGCAGTGTATGAGACCCATCCGCCGTCGTCGGCTGCGCCGGCTCGAATTGTTTCGCGCCTCAGAGAGATGTTTCCCGCCCCGGCCTCAGGTGCGGCCGATTTCGTGGATCAGGCAGGAATGACGTCCAGCGTGACCTGGAACTCGATCTCGGCGTGCGGTCTCAGCGTGACCTCGTGGAGACCGATGTCCCGGATGGGAGCCGGCTGAACGATGACCGCTCGCTCCACCTCGACACCGGTGAACTTCCTGATCGCTTCCACGATGTCCCTGGGGCCTATGGAACCGAAGAGCCTTCCCTCGTCCCCGGCACGCGCCGCGACGACGATACGAGAGCCCACGAGGCTGGTCGCAAGCTGCTCGGCATCAGCCATGGCTCGCCGCTCCGCCTCCACGCGGGCCTTGCGCAATGCCTCCGCCTGTCCCAGCGCACCTGCCGTGGCCTTGATGGCGAGGGTGCGGGGTATCAGGTAGTTCCGTGCGTAACCCGGGGCGACATCGACCACCTCGCCCTTCGTCCCCAGATCCTCGACGTCCTTGATGAGGATGAGCTTCATTGCTGGCGGGGCGTCGTGTACGGCAACAGGGCCATCTCACGAGCGTTCTTGACGGCCACGGCCACCTTGCGCTGGTGCATCGCACAGGCACCGGTGACGCGACGGGCGCGGATCTTGCCCCGGTCGGACATGTACTTGCGAAGCAGGGACACGTCCTTGTAATCAATGGCGAGATCCTGGTTCTTGCGCTGGCAGAACTCGCAAACTCGCTTCTTGCGTCTGCTCTCGGCGCCCGGCTTGCGGCGTCTCGCTCGTGGTCTTGGCGGCATGGTGTGCTCTC
>JBHHXA010000078.1:0-9334 GCA_046756805.1 Acidimicrobiia bacterium | reverse complement strand
CCCGTAGTCGTTGGAGGACGAGGGCTGAACGTTCAGCCGGCATCGTCGGGTCTGGGCCATCGCGGGTCGCGGAACTGCTGGAGCTCGATCCGATGACCATCCGGGTCGCACACGATCGCGTGGAAGATGTTGAACCGACGGTTGTATCCAGGCGGCTGCACGACATCTGCCCCCGAGGCCACAGCCTTGGCGAACGTCTCCTCCACCTCGTCGGTCACGAACGCCAGCATGACGCCGTCGGACCGTCCCGCCTTGTCCGGGCCATGGCACACACCCACGAACGAGGTGTCGGTGACCCGGTAGATGCGGCACTGTCCCTGATCGAGCGTGAGAGCGAGCCGGAGCACCCCCTCGTAGAACTCCCGTGACCGTTCCAGGTCGTCGACGTACAGAAACGTGACGACCTGCTCGAAGGGATGGGCCATCACGACTCGAGACGTGCCAGCGCCTCGTTGAGCCGGCGCAGCGAGGCCTCCCGGCCGAGCGCCGCAACCGACTCGAACAGCGGTGGCGACACCGAAGAGCCGGTGATCGCGACCCGGAGCGGTTGCAAGCCCTTGCGTGCCGACAGCTCGTGTTCGTCCAGCATCCCGCGGAGCGCTCTCTCGATCTCGGTCGTCTGCCAGTCGGTCACGTCCTCGAGCGCTGCTCGCGCCGCGGCGACCGCGATGGGCGCCTCGACGGACGCCATGACCTTGGCCCACGAAGCCTCGTCGGTCACGACGTCTCCAAGCAGGAAGGACACCTGGTCCGGCACCTCGGTGAGGAGCTTCGTCCGCTCCTGCACATGCGGAGCGATCTCGGCGATGCGCGCCATCTCGTCCTCCGAGAGGGGGCGACCCAGCCCGTCTTGCACGTAGGGAAGCACCCGTGCCACGAACTCCTCCGGCGCCAGGTCGCGGATGTAGACGCCGTTCATCCAGTCGAGCTTGTCCGCATCGAAGATGGCGGAGCTCCTCGTCACCGCAGTGAGATCGAACCGCTCGACCATCTCGGCCATCGACACCACCGTCTCGTCTTCGCCTGGCGACCAGCCAAGCAAGGCGAGATAGTTCACGACCGCCTCCGGCAGATACCCACCGCGGCGGTAGGCACGTAGCGACGTGTCGCCGTGGCGTTTCGACAGCTTGCGCCCGTCGGGTCCCATGAGAAGCGACAGGTGGGCGTAGGTGCGGGGCTCAGCCCCCATCGCCCGCGTGAGCAGGATGTGCTTGGGGGTGGAGGACAGCAGATCCTCGCCCCTGACCACGTGCGTGATGCCGAAGTCGACGTCATCGACCGAGCTGGCCAGGTGGTAGGTCGGGGTGCCGTCTGAGCGCAGGATGACGAAGTCGTCGACACCCTCGTGATCGAACCGGACCTCGCCTCGCACGGCATCATCGAAGGTCGTGGCACCGGGGCGGGGCACCGCAAACCGGGTGGGTGCGAATTCGCCGGATGCGATCCGTTGCGCAGCCTCGTCGGGCGGGATGCGGTGCCTCCCGTCGTACGCAGGGGTGCGGCCTGCCTCGTGGGCTTGCTTGCGGAAGTCGTCGAGCTGCTCCGGCGTCACGAAGCTCGAATAGGCGAGACCGGCGTTGACGAGTTGCGCAGCGACTTCGCGATAGCGGTCGAAACGCTCGCTCTGCAGGTACGGCTCGTGCGGACCGCCCCGCTCCAGCCCCTCGTCCCAGTCGAGACCCAGCCACTCCAGCCCATCGAGGATGTCCTGCTGGAACTCGTCCGTGCTGCGCGCCACGTCAGTGTCGTCGCCACGCAGGACGAATGCCCCGCCCCGGCCCCTGGCGTAGAGATAGTTGTACAGCGCGGCGCGGGCGTTCCCGACATGGAGCAACCCCGTTGGCGACGGGGCAAACCGGACCCTGACGGTCACGGGCCGACCACCGGGTTGACGAGCACGCCCACGCCTTCGATCTCCACCTCGACCTTGTCGCCGTCCTCGATCGGGCCCACCCCGGCCGGTGTGCCCGTCAGGACCACATCTCCGGGAAGCAGGGTCATGATCCGCGAGACGAACGAGACGATCTCCCCGATTCCGAACACGAGATCCGCCGTCGAGCCCTCCTGGCGGGTCTCGCCGTTGACGCGGCAGACGATGCTCAGCCCCTCCGCCGGATCGAGCTCGGTGTCGATGGCGGGACCCAGCGGACAGAACGTGTCGAACCCTTTGGCCCTGGTGAAGAACCCCTCTTCTCGCTGGATGGTGCGTGCGGTGATGTCGTTGGCAGCGGTGTAACCGAGGATGTGCGGCCCGACGTCCTCCACCGCGAGATTCCTGGCGACCCGACCGATGACGAGCGCGAGCTCCGCCTCGTGGTGCACCTCCCCCACGTCCTGCGGGATCCGGATCGGTTGCAGAGGACCAATGACGCTGGTGGGAGGCTTGAGAAAGATCAGCGGGATCTCCGGCACCTCATGATCGAGCTCGGCGGCGTGGTCCACGTAGTTGCGACCGATCGCGACGATCTTCGTCGGGATGACCGGCGCCAGCAGCCGGGCCCGGTCCCACTCGACGACGGTCTCTGTGGGCTCCCATGCGATGAAGGGCGAACCCCGGTAGAGCCGGATGCCTTCGGGCTCGACGCCACCGTATGTGATGTCGTCGACCTCGGAGTCGACACGGACGATCTTCATCGCACGTCCTCGAAGAGCCGCAGCGCAGTGATCGATTTGCTCACCCGGTCAGCAATACCTCTCCCGCCGCGAGCCGGGTCCGGATGGCGTCCGGAGCCGAGGCGAGGACGTCGTTCGGGATACGGGTGACGAGGGTGCGCCGCCTTGCCGCGTCGTGGCCGAGGTTGGCGAAACTCCTGAGCCGCTCGGCTTGCAGGTCCGAGGCAACCGCATCGGGGAGGCCGTTCGGATCCAGGCCGAACAGCAGGAGCGCGACATCGACATCCTGTGGCGTAGGGGCTCGACCGAAGTTGCTCGCTCTTGCCGCCGCGATGGCCGCGACACCCGCCTCGACATTGTGCAGCTGCTCGCCCGGCGCCAGCGTCAGGTTGCGGCCGGCAAGCAGCGCAAGTGCGTACCCGGCATCGGGGCCGGTCGTGCCGAAGCGACCGCCCCACGGAACCTCCGCAGGGTCGTTGAGATCGCCCGGACGATCCGGTTGCCATCTCCTGGCGGCCGGCACCGTCGCCGTCGGTCGCGGCAGGTCGGACATCTCGAGCTCGATGTTCGGTTGCTGACCCATCGTCCGGCTCAGACGAACTCGAGCCACTCGGGATGCGTCCCGAGCTTGCCGGTCACGGTCTCCTCGAACAGCTGCTGCGCCTTTCTCGTGACCGGTCCCGGTGTGCCCGGGCCCACCGGCCTGTCGTCGACCTCACGTACCGGGGTGACCTCGGCGGCGGTTCCGGTGAAGAACAGCTCGTCGCAGGACCACAGATCGGAACGGGTAAAGGCCTTCTCCAGGACCTCGTATCCGGCTTCGCGCAGCAGCGTCATCACGGAATCCCGGGTGAGACCCTCGAGACATCCCGCAGCGACGGGCGGCGTGTAGACGACGCCACCGCGGACCAGGAAGATGTTCTCGCCGCTCCCCTCGGAGATCTGCCCGTCCGCATTGAGCATGATCGCCTCGTCGTAACCGGTGCTCACCGCCTCTCGCTTGGCGAGAATCGAGTTGATGTAGGTACCGGTCGCCTTGGCGTTCGGGAACTGGTCCATCGAGAACCTGCGCCACGAGGACACCCGTACCCGGATGCCGTCGCGCACGCCCTCTTCACCGAGGTAGGCGCCCCACCGCCAGCTGACCATCGTGGTGCGCACCCTGGCGGCCGCGGGGTTGAGACCGACGGCCCCGAGTTCCAGGAAGGTGAGCGGCCGGACGTAGCCCGCCTCGAGCTCGTTGGCGCGCAGCAGTTCCTTCGCGGCCTCGACCAGATCGGATACGGACCACTCCAGCTCCATCTGGTATGCCTTCGCCGAGCGATGGAGCCGCTCCATGTGCGGGGTCAGGCGGAATACGGCTGTGCCCTCCGGCGTCTCGTAGGCGCGGATGCCTTCGAAGACGCCGGTCCCGTAATGCAACGCGTGGGTGAGGACGTGGACGTTCGCCTCATCCCACGGCACCAACTCGCCGTCCATCCAGATGTGCTTCGTGGGTTCCATGTTCCCTATCTTGCCACGGCGTCGATAGGGCCGCTTCGTCAGCTGAGATGCGTACGGTGCCAGTCGAGAATCAGCTCGAACCGTTCCACGCGGTGCCTCGGACTTCCGCTGCGCGACAGCTCGTGGCCTTCGTCGACCGGGAAGCGGACGAGCCGAGTCTCGACCCCGAATCGCTTGAGGGCGACAAACAACTGCTCCGCTTGCTCGGCGGGGCATCGCCAGTCGCCGTCCGAGTGCACGATGAGGGTCGGGGTGCTGATCGTCTCTGCATACGCAGCGGAGCTCGCCAGGCGGAGCTGCTCCCAACCGTCCGGGAGCTGCGTACCCAGATACGTCCGATCGAACCACGGGCCGATGTCCGACGTCCCGACGAACGAAGGCCACACGTAGAGCCCGCGCTCTGCGACACACGACCGGTATCTGTGGTCGGCTGCGATCACCCGCACCGACGCCAGGCCCCCGTACGAGCCGCCCATGACGCCCACGGCGTCTCCGTCGAGTCGCGGTTCCTGCGCGATCGCGGCGTCCACCGCTGCGAGCAAATCGCGCAGATCAGGCGGTGACGGCTCGAACCACGTCCCGACGACCGACGTCACGTGCCCGGCGCCGTACCCGCTCGACCCGCGAGGGTTGATCGCCACCACGCCGTATCCGGCGCCGACGTACACCTGGAACTCGTCGAAGAACTGGTACCCGTACTGCGTGGCCGGCCCGCCGTGGATGTTCAGCAGGACCGGGACCCGGTCCGTTCCCGGAGGGAGATAGATCCAGCCTTCGATCTCCACGCCGTCGTGCTCGATCACGAACCTGCTCGGTGCGGCGAGGCCGGCAGCACCTGTGAAGCCCGATTGCAGCGAGGTCAGTCTTCGTTCCTCGCCGTCCTCCCACCACCACAGCTCCCCGGGATCGGTCGGGCTCGTCGCCACGAACGCAAAGGCCGAGCCGTCGCGACGGGCCGCGATACCGGTCACGACCCGGTCTCCGCTCACGATCGCCGTCACCGATCCATCGCCGGCGATTCTCACGGCCCCGCTACGACCCTCACTCTCGATGGTGCTCAGCGCGGAGCCGTCGTCGAGCCACTGCGGCAGCGGCGGCGTGACAGGTGGCGAAGGCGTCACGAGATTCCGATCGAGATGTCCCGTGAGATCGGTGAGCACTCCGTCGCCCGCGATCCGCTGGAGCGGTTGTGGAGCTGGATGCGACCACTGGTCCGGGGTGCCGGTCGCATAGAGGTTGCCCTCGAGGTCGTACGAGGGATGGGACCACACGCCGACGGCCGTCCTCGAGTGCACTCCCCCGTCAGCCAGCCGAACGGACCACACCTGGGTGCCAGGCTCGAGTTCCCGACCGTCGTGCCGCGCAGACACAAAGCTGAGCTCTTCACCGCTCGGATGCCACACCAGCGAGGACTCCTCGTATTCTTCGCCCGGCGTCAGGCAATAGGGCTCGGACTCGCCGGTCGGATCCACGAGGAACAGGTGCTTCCTCCGCTCGTGAATCCACCCCGCGTTGTCGAACCTGTAGGGAAGCCGGTCGATGAGACGGGGACGCCTCGCACGCTCTTCGTCTTCGAGCCCCACCAACTCGTCGATCCACTCCGCACCGACGACGCCGAGCGAGGACCCATCCGGCGACCAGGCGACCTCGAAGGCGCCGCGCCCGAAAGAGGTCACACACGATGCCTCACCTCCGTCGAGAGGCAGCACCGCCACCTGAGCTACTGCCCCCGGCTCGGCGGCCTTACGCAAGAACGCAAGCCGGGTGCCGTCCGGTGACCATGCGGGCGAGGTGTCGCCTGCGCCGCTCGTGAGTGGCCGGGCCCGCTCCCCATCCCACAACCAGATGTGCCGGACGTACCGATCGGCATCGAGATCGATACCGGTCACCACAAAGGCGATGCGTTCGCCGTCGGGATGCAGCACCGGATGAGAAGGAACGGTCAGATCCGCGAGTTGCTCGGGTCGCATCACACCTCCGTGAACATTGCCGGTCGTCGCTCACCCTATCTGCTCAGCCGCGGTGGCATCGGCCCGTGCGGGTAGATTCGACGTCCATGCGCCGCTTCATCGCCACAGGCTTCGGCGTCGGGTTGATCCCTCGCAGGCTTTGGGGGAGCGACAACGGCGCGGGGACCTTCGGGGCCACGGTGGGCGCCCTCATCGGCTTGGCATTGTGGACGGCACCCTGGTGGGCGGACGCCGCCGCTGCGGTCCTCTTCTTCGCTGCGTCGTGGTGGGCGGCGAACCCCTTAGCCACCGACCACGCCGACCCGGGGTGGGTCACGATCGACGAGGTGGCCGGGACGCTCATCGCCGTCGTCGGGCTCACCGGATGGCCCTGGCTCGTTGCGCTCGTCGTGGCCAGGCTCGGCGACATCTACAAGGTCCTGCCGGGCGTTGCGGCGGCGGAGCGGCTCGAGGGTGGGCTCGGCGTGACCGCAGACGATGCCGTCGCGGGCATCTACGGTCTCGGGGCCGGATGGCTCCTCGTGCTGATCCTGTGACGGACCGCCCTCACCCCGGCTTGATGTAGCGAGCCACGACCACGCCGGGAAGGGCCCGCAGATCCTCGAGAACCGAGGCTGCAACGGCGCTGTCGAGCGCCAGCCCCATCATGGCGGTGCCGTCGCTGTGGCGACCCACCGCCATGTCCGCGATGTTGACCCCGGCGTCCCCCAGGACGGACCCGACCAGGCCGATGACTCCTGGAACGTCCTCGTTGCGCAGCAACAGCATGTGCTCGGCGAGCGGGAACTCGATGCCGTGCCCGTCGACCTCGACGAGGACAGGCCCCTTGCTCGCCAGGACCGTTCCCGACACAGAACAGGGACGGTCGTTCACGAGCCCGGCGAGGCTGAGCACCGTCTGGTATCCCTCAGCTTCTGCCACCGCGGTCTCGACGACGGCCACGCCCCGCTCCTCGGCAACCCTCGTCACGTTGACATACGAGACGCTCTCGTCCGAGACGGCGTCGAGCGCGCCCCGGAGTGCGCCGAGTGCGAGAGGGCGCACCGAGTGTTCCGCCAGCGTCCCCGATGCTGCAATCGTCAGTTCCGGAGGGAGCCCGGCGGCAAACGTGGCGAAGATCGAACCGAGCTGCACCGCCAGGTTGAGGAACGGGCGCACTTCGTCGGACGTATGCACCCCGACGTCGAAGTTGACCGCAGACGAAACCAGCTCACCGTCGAGCGCAGCCGCGACGGCCTCGGCGACCGCGAGACCGGCTTTGTCCTGAGCTTCCGCGGTCGACGCCCCGAGGTGTGGCGTGACGACGACGTCTTCGAGAACGAACAGCGGGCTCGACGTCGTGGGTTCCACGGCGAAGACGTCGACCGCCGCACCGGCAACATGCCCGCTGCGCACGGCGTCGGCCAGTGCCTCCTCGTCCACGATGCCACCCCTCGCGACGTTGACGATCCGTACTCCGTCGCGCATGGATGCGATCGCATCGGCATCGATCAGGTTCTCCGTCTCATGGGTTCGCGGAAGATGCAGCGTGACGAAATCCGCCCCGCCGATGACCGAGGAGAGGTCGCCCATCTCGACTCCGAGACGCTGTCCCCACTCCTCCGAGATGAATGGGTCGAATGCGGTGACCCGCATCCCGAACGCCAGAGCCCGTTGCGCCACGAGCGACCCGATCCTGCCGAGACCAAGCACGGCGAGCGTCTTGCCGTGGAGCTCGATGCCCTGAAACCGGGATCGCTCCCACTTGCCCTGACGCAGCGAGGCATCGGCTGCGGGGATCCGCCTCGCCTGGGAGAGAAGGAGCGCCATCGTGTGCTCGGCGGCGGAGATGGTGTTCGCGTCCGGGGCGTTGACGACGAGCACCCCGGCGCGGGTGGCGGCCTCGATGTCGATGTTGTCGACTCCGATACCTGCTCTGCCCACGACCCGGAGCTCTGTCCCTGCCGCAATGAGCGCGGCGTCCACGACGGTCGCCGAACGCACGACCAGGGCGCTGGCCCGAGAGACCCGGCGGGCGAGCTCGTCCGCGTCGACGCCGTACGCGAGGTCGATGTCGAATCGCTCAGCGAGGGTCTCGATGCCCGCAGTCGCGATCTTCTCTGCAATGACGACTTTGTCGCCCACCTCACGGCCTCCCGCGCGCTGGGTGATCATGATGGCACCTCGCACCGCTGCCGTGGCTGGCGGTTCTCCAGGGAGCCCGCCCCGATGCCTACTGCTGGAAGAACAAGAACCAGGCGACGGCGGCGGCCAGGGCAAAGAACAACGCAGCCTTGATCGCGCTCTTGGCGATACCCCACACGAAGCCGACCACAGCCAGCACTCCGGCGATCGCGAGCACGATCGTGAACGTGTTGTTCGAAGATGCGAGGTCGAGGAGGCCCTCGGGAATGCGATCCTGGACGGCATCGGGGAGCCGATCGACCACGTCCTCCGGGATCTTGTCGATGACCCCGTCGCGCAACTGCTGGAGGACGTCGTCGGGCAGCTGCTCGGCGACATCGGGAGGAATCTCCTCGGTCAGCGATTGGACCCACGACACGAGACGGATAGCGATGCTCATGGGCCGGAGGTTACCCGAGGGTCCATGAGCCTCCAGGCTCTCGGGACGTCCGGTGCCGCCCGTTACCCGGAGCCCCCCGTATCCTCCAAGCGGCCATGGATGACACCACCGCACGCCAGCGCCACGGCCCGAGCCCGGCGCTCGCGGCATTTGCCTCCGCGATCGTGCCCGGCCTCGGTCAGCTCCTCGTCGGCAGGAGAAAAAGAGGCATCGTCCTCCTCCTCCTCACTGCGGTTGCGACCGGTTGGGTCGCCATGCTCGTGCTGGCACGACCGGTGACGGTGGCGGTGTGGTCGGTGCAGCCGGTGGCGCTCCGCTGGCTGCTCGTCGTCAACGGGGTGGCGCTCGCCTTCAGGGTGTACGCCGCGGCAGATGCCTTCGTAGTCGCCGGCGGCCGCTTCTCGCCGGGCGCGTCGCTGCTCGGGGTCGGTGGGCTCGCTGCGCTCGGCACCGCGGCCGTACTCGTCGTGCCCCATGCGGTGGCCGGCTACTACGACGTCGTCGAGTACGACCTCATCACGACGGTGTTCCAACCCATCGCCGCGACGACCACGACGGTCGCCACCACCGCACCGCCTCCCTCGACGACGGCCATACCGCCGGCGGCGACTGCGGCAAACATCGCGGCGACGCTGCCCCCGACTGCTGCCCCGACCACGACGACCACCACGACCACCACAACGAC
>JBHHXA010000077.1:0-9373 GCA_046756805.1 Acidimicrobiia bacterium | reverse complement strand
TCGAGCCGGAGAACGGCTACGACGCCGAGGACGTCGACGAGCCCGCAGATGACGCTGCGCAGGAGATGGCGCACGACGAGGCGACCGACTGGCCCGAGGGGGACGAACCGGACGCCGAGGACGTCGACGATCCCACCGCGGATGAGGCAGACGGTAAAGACGATGCCGATGGCGCCGACGTGGCAGACGAAGCCCTCGAGGAGCTCGAAACCGAGGAGCTCGAGATGCTCACGGACGACGAGGCCTCCGAGACGCTCGTTGTGGACGAGGTGCGCGAGCTCCAGGCGATTCGAAGGGCGGAGCTGTCGCTGGACGAGGACGGGGGCGAACGCTCGGCGGACGAGTTCCAATGCCAGAGCTGTTTCCTGGTCCTGAAGAAGAGCCAGCTCGCGGACAGGCGAAGGAAGCTCTGTATCGACTGTGCGGAGTGACGTCCTCGTCGTCGTCCCGACCTTCAACGAAGCAGAGAACCTCGCGGACCTGACCTCAGCGGTGCTTGCCCTCGACGTGCGGCTCCTCATCGTTGACAACAACTCGCCGGATGGAACGGGTGAGCTCGCGGCGGATCTCGCAGACGGCGAGCAGATGGCCGTGCTCCATCGGGAAGAGAAGGGCGGGCTGGGCCCTGCGTACGCAGCGGGTTTCGCATGGGGACTCGAGCACCACGCCCAGATTCTCTGTGAGATGGATGCGGACTTCAGTCACGACCCTACGGACCTGCCCCGGTTGATCGAGGCCGTAGACGCAGGCGCCGACGTCGTCATCGGATCGCGTTACGTGCAGGGTGGCGGTGTTGCAGACTGGCCGGTCGGGAGACGAGCCCTGTCACGCGGTGGGAACCTCTATGCCTCGCTCCTTCTCGGCACCCGCCTCAAGGACATGACGGGCGGGTACCGTGCCATCCGAGCGGATGCCGTCAGGCGGCTCGACCCCGCATCGTGCAGGGCATCCGGGTATGCGTTTCAGATCGAGATGGCGTGGAAGGCAGCGACGATGGGAATGCGGGTGACCGAGGTCCCGATCGTCTTCAAGGATCGGAAGCGGGGCACATCGAAGATGACGACCTCCATCGCGTTCGAAGCCATTCGACTCGTCACCCGTTGGGGCTGGGCGCGGAGGCGGGGCCGGCTCCCTTGGCCGGTCGATGAGCTGTGAGAATCGAGAGCCGCGTGGCGGAAGCGCGGGATCTAGGCCTCATCGCAGCGCTCTACGACGCTCTCGAGACCGAACAGACGGCGCTCCGCCCGACGTGGCGCTTGGCGGACGGTCTGCCGGGACCCATCGCTCCCTCACTGGCAGATATCCTCCTCGATGAGGACTCGGTGCTGGTCCTGGGTCTGCTCGATGAGGTGCCGCTCGGGTTCGCCTGGGGGCGGTCGGAGCCGCTGCTGCCCCAAGCGGGAGGCAGGAACATCGCCGTCGTCCGTCTCATCCACACCGATATCGAGGCGCGTGGGGTCGGCATCGGGGCGGCGATGCTCGAGCACGTCATGCGTCATTTCGAGCATCGCGGGATCACCCTCTTCGACGCCCGGGTCAGCCCGGGGCATCGGGACGCCAAGAACTTCTTCGAGTCGCACGGATTCAAGGCGCGACTCATCGTCATGAACCACGACCACGAACCATCGGAGAAGACGTGAACACCGAGTCAATGCTGCGCAAGCTCGTCGGATTCGACACCACGAGCCGAGAATCCAATCTCGCCCTGATCGACTTCGTGTCCGACTACCTCGAGGGCCACGGAGTGGACTCGAGGCTCGTCATGGACGAGGAAGGGACGAAGGCAAACCTCTGGGCAACGATCGGTCCCGACACGGCGGACGGTGTCATCCTCTCCGGTCACACCGACTGCGTGCCGGTCGACGAACAGCCGTGGTCCACCGATCCCTTCACCCTCACGGCGACGGGGGACAGGTGGTTCGGCCGGGGAACCTCTGACATGAAGACCTTCATCGCCGCCGCTCTCGCTGCGGTCCCGGCCTTCGCGGCTGGGCCGCTGCGCCGTCCCGTGCACCTCGCATTGAGCTATGACGAAGAGGTCGGCGGAGCGGGTGCGCGCGGGCTCGTTTCTGACCTGGCGGCCAGGGGCGTCGCTGCGGAGTCGTGCGTCGTCGGGGAGCCGACGAGCATGCGCGTGGTCGTCGCGCACAAGGGGATCTTCGTATTCGAAGCTGAGGTGCGAGGCAGCGAAGCACATTCGTCGCTGGCACCGCGGGCCGTGAACGCATCGGAATACGCCGCGAGGCTTCTGGTGGAGATCCAGGACCTAGGTCGGGAGAAGGCAGCCGCTGGGCCGTTCGATGACGGCTTCGACGTTACCCATACCACGTTCCATGCCGGCGTCATCGAGGGCGGCATCGCACTCAACATCGTGCCGAGACGGGCCCGACTGGAGTTCGAGTTCCGTCACCTCCCCGGGGACGAGCCCGGCGCCATCCGCGACCGCATCGACCGGATCGTGTCGAGGCTCAACGCTGAGATGGCCGAGAGCAACGAGGAGTGCGGCCTCGACATCGAGCAGCGCGCTCACCTCCCCGCTCTCGACACCGCACCCGACTCGGCGGTCGTTGCCGCGGTGCGGCCCCTGACCGACGCAGCCTCCCTGGGAAAGGTCGCCTACGGAACCGAAGCCGCACTCTTCGCGGGCGATCTCGGCGTACCCACCGTCGTCTGCGGGCCGGGGAGCATCGAGCAGGCACACAAGCCCGACGAGTACATCGAGGTGTCCCAGGTCACCGCATGTGACAGGTTCATGGAGAGGCTCGCAGGGCGACTCGCCGCGGACTGAGCTGCGGCGCCGAGCCTCAGAGCGGAGCGGAGCGGTCCGCGTCCTCGATCTCCTCGCGACGGATGCCGAGCAAGAACAGGATGGCATCGAGATACGGCACCGTGAGCGAGGTGTCGGCTGCCGCTCCCACGATCGGTTTTGCGTTGAACGCGATGCCGAGACCGGCAAGGGAGAGCATCTCCATGTCGTTGGCGCCATCGCCGACGGCGACGGTCTGTTCGAGCGGGATCTCCTCCTCTGCCGCTATCTCGGCGAGGATCTCCGCCTTGGCTGGGCCATCGAGGATCCTGCCCTCGAGGCGACCGGTGAGGAAGCCGTCCTTGATCTCCAGGGTGTTGGCGTACGCACGGTCGATCCCCAGCTCGCGGCGAATGGGCTCCACGATGCGTGTGAACCCCCCGCTGACGATGGCGATGGTGAAACCGAGACGACGCAACGTCCGGACGAACGTGCGCGCTCCAGGCGTGAGAGCGACATCCGCCGCGACCCGATCGACGGTCGCGGCCTCGAGACCCTCCAGCAACGAGACTCGATCGCGCAGCGACCTCTCGAAGTCGACATCACCCGCCATGCTGCGTGTCGTCAGTTCTGAGACCTCAGACCCCGCCCCGTTGTGCCCGGCGAGGGTGTCGATCATCTCATCGCGAATGAGTGTGGAATCCACGTCGATGACGACGAGTCGCTTGGCACGACGACGCAAGCCTTCTCGCTGGATGGCGATGTCGACCCGGTGGGTGCTCGACGCGTGAAGAAGATGGGAGCGGAGCGCGCCGAAGTCCCCACCGACGATCAGCAACTCGTAGCTGATCACCGGGTACTTGGACAGCCTCGCGATGCGTTCGATGTTGCCGCCGCCGGTCACAATGGCGTCTGCAACGGCACCGAGCGCTGCGGGTCGCAGCTCCTCTCCGATGACGGTCACCGCGTACCTGGCGGGAAGTGGTGCGTCGTCGGGAGGATCCACAACCTCGAAGTCCACGTCGATGCCGCGCTCCCAGGCGAAGAACAGCATGTCCTTCAGCGGAGACACCGGGCCTTCCAGGGCGACGAGCATGCCGAGGTTGAGGCGATCCCTGACGACGACCTGCTCCATGTCGAGGACCCTGGCGCCGGCGTCATCGAGGATGTGGAGGAGACCGGCCGTGATCCCGGGGCCGTCCACACCGGTGACGCTGACGAGAATCGTTTCGGACACGTGGGTCACTCCGACTGGTACGGTGCCGCGCTCGAACTGACGTCGGGGAGGTGCGAGCGAGGTCTGATGGATGGAGTTGTAGCCCACGGCGTAGATCTCTCCAAAACCACGACGGTCGTGTGCGACCTCGACGGCGTGGTGTACGTGGGCGCCGAGCCCGTTCCCGGGGCGGGGCCCGCTTTGCTCCAGATAGACCGAGCAGGCATCGACCTCCTCTTCGCCACGAACAACTCAACCAAGACCCCTGCGGACACGGCAGCAGCGATCGCGGATCGCGCCGGGTATACCGCACGGGCGGACCAGGTGATCACATCGGGTCTCGCCACGGCGCAGTGGATGGGCGACGATGTGTCTTCGGCGCTCGTGGTGGGGGAGCAGGGCCTCGTCGACACCATCCGCGATGCCGGCATCGAGGTGGTCGGTATGCACGACCACCCGGAAGCAGTGGTCGTGGGGCTCGATCGCGACTTCGACTACGGCAAGCTTGCCGCTGCGGCGCGAGCCGTGCGCCGCGGTGCCGCCCTGTACGCCACGAACATCGACCCCACCCTCCCGACACCGGAAGGGCTCGACCCCGGCTGCGGTGCGATCGTCGCTGCGGTCGAGCGAGCCTCGGGTATCGAGGCCGTCGTCTGTGGGAAGCCGTACCCACCGATGGAGTCACTCATTGCCGACCGCGCTGCGGGGGCTGAGATCGTCGTCGTGGGGGACCGACCGGACACAGACCTCGCAGTCGGCCGCAAGGCGGGGTGGTCGTCGATCCTCGTGCTCACGGGAGTCACATCCGGGGCCGAAGAGGTCCCTGCCGAGCTGTCACCGACTGCGGTCGTGGCGTCCCTCGCAGACGTGCCGCCATTGCTGGGCGTGGGACGGGACGGGCGCGGCCGTCACCGCTGATATCGGGCGGTGCGGTGCAGATCGTCGACCCGGCGCAGCAGGACGGCGCGGAACGGTGTCGTGAGAACCGCACCGAACACGAACCCTCCGACGTGCGCCTCCCAGGCGACACCGGGGTCTCCGATACCGAACTGGCTGAGAAACCAGAAGCCGAGAAAGAGCACCGCAGGTATCGGAACGAAGAAAAAGAGGAACCAGCTCAGGACGCGGTGAGTGGGATAGAGCACGAGGTAGGCGCCCAGGATCCCTGCGATTGCACCGGAGGCTCCTACGAGAGGGACGGTGGCGTTCGGGTTGAGCGCGACGAACGCAGCGGTGGCGACGAGGCCCGACGCGAGGTAGACGGCGAGGTACCCCGATGTACCGAACGCCTCCTCGACGTTGTTGCCAAAGATCCACAGGAACCACATGTTTGCGAGGATGTGAAGGAGACTCCCGTGGAGGAACATCGAGGCCAGGCCCGCGAACCAGATGTTCTTTCCGGGGAACAGCTCGGTCCCGGAGTCGCTCGAGTCACAAACGTCGAGGTCGAGCTCCCGCTCCGTGAGCTGATCGCCCGTCGTCAGCTCGCACGCTATGGCGGCGCGTTCGTACAGGAATTCTGCAGTCTCCGTGTCACTCGACTGGGGAAACTGCTGCCAGAAGAAGAACGCGGCGATGTTGAGGGCGATGATGAGGAGCGTGACCGCCGGGACGATCCTGGTCGGATTCAAGTCTCGGATCGGGAACAAGGCGCGGTCCTGTCTCGCCGGTGCGTGATAATGGCCCTATGGATACTACGTTGCCTCCCCAGGACGTCACCGACGAGAACGTGACGCCCCTCATCGACCAGCTCTCCTCCTCGGATCCCGCCGCGGCGCCAGACATCGCCGCCACGATCGCCAGGGTGCTGGCCCGTGACCTCGATGCGGCGGCCGGAACCGGCGATCCCGAACAGCTTCGAGCGTCGTTCGAAGCCGACCCGGGGAGCGGCTGACCTGAGCAGGCGCCGCCTGGACGTGGAGTTGGTCCGCCGCAAGCTCGTGGAGAGCCGGACGGCTGCGCAGCGCGCCATAGGGGATGGCAGGGTCGAGGTAGGTGGCATACCCGAGCCGAAGCCGGCAACCCTCGTCGACCACACGAATGCGATGCGGCTCGTACCGGGAGACGACCGTTTCGTGGGTCGAGGAGGTCGCAAGCTCGACGATGCGCTGGTCGGCTTTGCGGTCGATGTCCGTGGAAGATCCGCAGTCGATGTCGGGGCCTCGACGGGAGGATTCACGGACTGCCTGCTTCGGCACGGCGTGCGTTCCGTTGCCGCGGTAGACGTGGGGTACGGCCAGCTCCACTGGTCCCTCCGAACGGACGATCGCGTCACCGTCTTCGAGCGGACGAACATCCGCGATGCCTCCCCGAAAGAGCTCGGGGCGCCGTTCGACGTCGTCACCGCCGATCTCTCCTTCATAGGACTTCGGCTCGTGGCCGGGCAGCTCGCGATTCTCGGCGATCGGGATGCCGACTGGTTGCTGCTCGTCAAGCCGCAGTTCGAGGCGGGAAGGGAGTCGGTCGAGACCGGAGGCGTCGTCCGCGACCCCGAAGCGCGCGCAGCAGCGGTCTGCGACGTGGCCCGAGCCTTCTGGGAGCTCGGGCTCGGCGCTGCGGGCGTGCGGCCCAGCCCGGTGCCCGGTGCCAAGAGCGGCAATCGCGAGTACGTGCTGTGGCTGCGGCGCGACGCGGCCCCGCCTGCCCTTGACGAGATTCGTGCCGTGGTGATCGAGGATGGCTGACTTCTCGACCCTCGCGGTCGTCCTCCACGAGTCGAAGCCGGAGGCATCCGACATCGCACGCCCCCTCGTCGAACTGGCAGAAGAGCGCGGCCTCGATGCGGTCCTTCTGCGAGCGACCGACGCTGTGCCTGAAGGAGCAGACGTGGTGGTCGGGGTCGGTGGCGACGGGACACTGCTCGAGGCGGTGGCTCTGGCGCACCCGCTCGACCTCCCCGTCATCGGAGTCAACCTGGGAACCGTCGGCTACCTCACGGATGTCGAGCCTGATCAGATCGGCGGCATGCTCGATGCCCTCGCCAGCGGAGAGGTGCGCGAGCTGCACCGCATGACACTTACGGTGCGTCTTGGAGACGGCACGACGTTCGACGGCATCAACGACGTGGTCCTCGAGAAGGAAAGCTCGCAGCGCCTCGTACAGATCGAGGTGGACATCAACAAGCGCCACTTCACCACCTACCGGTCGGACGGGCTCATCGTGGCGACTCCGCTCGGGTCCACCGCGTACTCGCTGTCAGCCGGAGGCCCCGTTATCGACCCGGAGCTCCAGGCCATCATTCTCACGCCCGTCGCTCCGCACAGCCTGCTATCCCGCTCCATCGTCCTCTCTCCGGATGCCGAGCTCACGTTCACCATCTCGATCGACCGCGACGTGCGCATCAACGTCGACGGTCGCGAGGCAGCAGTCGTGCGGGTGGGCGATGTGCTGTCTGTCGCCCGTGGGGTGCGCCCCGTCAGGTTCCTCTCGATGTTCGGCGGCCTTCCGTTCCCCCAGGGAGTACGACGTCAGTTCGGACTCGACCATGCTTGACGAACTCTCCCTACGCAACGCCGGAATACTCAATGCGGCCACCATAGAGCCCGGGCCGGGGCTGACCGTCATCACGGGGGAGAGTGGTGCGGGCAAGACGCTGCTCATCGGTGCACTCCGTCTGCTCGTCGGTGACACGGCACGTCGTGATCAGATCGGGCCCGGCGGCGACGAGCTCGTCGCAGAAGGCAGGTTCGTACAGGACGACACCGAAACCGTGGCGCGCCGCAGGGTCGGGAAGGAAGGCCGAAGCCGGAGCTACCTCGATGGCGCCATGGTGCCCGCCCGACGACTCGCCGAGGTGATCGGAGGCCGCATCGAACTCGTGGCACAGCACGATGCGATGCTCCTCGCCCGCCCCGACGGAGCCCGGTCCCTCGTCGATGGAGCGCTCGACGCCGCGGGTCGGGGGCTCCTAGCGGACTATAGGGAGGCGTACGGACGACTTGCGGCCATCAAGGCCCGCCTCCGCGCCAACGGGGGAGACCTTCGAGCGCTGGAACGCGAGCTGGACATGGTTCGCTTCCAGGCCGACGAGATCGCGACGGCCGCGTTCAGCGAGGGGGAGGACGCCGCCCTCGCGGCAAGAGCCATCCGCCTCCGCAACGCCGAAGCGGCCGCTGAAGGCCTGGCAGCCGCTGCGGCTGCTCTCGGCGAGGATCGTGGCGCGGTCGATCGCCTCGGCGAGGCCCTCGGAGAGGTGACGCGGCTTGCCGCTCTCGATCCCGGCTTCGAGGCGTTGCGGCTGCAGCTCCTGGAGGCGGCTGCGACGCTCGACGCCACCCACAACGAAGTAGCGCGGTTCGCGGTCGAACTCGACAGAGACCCCAGCGACCTGGAGGAAACCGAGCAGCGACTGGCGCTTCTCGGTGACCTGCAAAGGAAGTACGGGGCATCACTCGATGACGTGCTTGCATTCGCTGCGGCGGCGGAGGCTCGGAGCGCGGAGCTCGTGGCAGGGCTCGCGGAAGCAGAGAGCGATGCCGAGGCCCTCATCAAGGCCACGACCGTCCTCGGCGAGGCAGGCGAGGGGCTGCGCGAGGCGCGGGTGGAGGCCGCCAGCCGCCTTTCGCAATCGGCGGTTGCACACCTTCGAGAGCTCGGTTTCTCGGATCCGACAGTCCACATCGAGGTGACTCCGTCGGCCCCGGCCGCCGACGGTGCGGATCGCATCGTCTTGATGTTCGCGTCGGACGGAGCGCTCACCCCCGCGCCCGTGCGGTCTATTGCATCCGGTGGCGAGCTCAGCAGGCTTGTGCTCGCGCTTCGTCTGTCGTCTGCCAATGGTGCGACGCCGATCGTGGCGTTCGACGAGGTCGACGCAGGCATCGCGGGCGCAACGGCCCTGGCCCTCGGTCGCAAGCTGGTGCGACTCGCGAAGGACCGGCAGGTCCTGTGTATCACTCACCTCCCGCAGGTCGCAGCGCATGCCTCGACCCACTACGCCGTCCGCCGTGACGGCCCGACGGCCCTGGTCGTCCGGGTCGACGGAGAGGAGCGCGTCGAGGAGCTGGCGCGGATGCTCGCCGGCCTGCCGGACAGCGAGAAGGGCAGGGAGCATGCGGCCGAACTGCTGGCCCAGGCCTCCGCTTGAGAAATCCCGGAAGGCGCTTGAGAGATCCCGGAAGGCGCTTGAGAGATCCTGGAAGGAAGGACGAAGGAGGCCCGGTGGTATCATCCCCACTTCCGAGTGGAGAAACGTGATTTGACGAAGTACGTGTTCGTCACCGGGGGCGTGACATCGAGCCTCGGCAAGGGCATCACCTCCTCATCACTCGGGCGACTCCTCAAGGCACGCGGGCTCCGGGTCGTCATCCAGAAGCTCGATCCGTACATCAACGTCGACCCCGGCACGATGAACCCCTTCGAGCACGGCGAAGTGTTCGTCACCGATGACGGCGCCGAGACCGACCTCGACC
>JBHHXA010000076.1:0-9396 GCA_046756805.1 Acidimicrobiia bacterium | reverse complement strand
GTTCGACGAAGACACCCAGCGCAAGACCCATCGCGCCCGGTCCGAATGGGAGGAGCAGGTCGGGCCGCGCTCCGAGAGAGAGGGAACCACCTCCTCAGGAATCCCGGTGCCGCCCGTGTTCGACGCCACGGATCTCGCGCACATCGACGTCGAGGACATCGGTATGCCCGGTCGATTCCCGTACACCCGCGGCGCCTACCCGCTCCAGCACCAGACTGTGGGATGGATGAACCAGCAGGTCCACGGGTTCGGCACGCCGGAACAGACGAACGAGCGAATGAATGCTCTCCTTTCGCAGGGCATGGCGGGCTACGGCGACCGTCCCGTGTTCAACCTCGTGTTCGATCTCCCGACCCAGGAGGGATTCGACGCCGACGATCCGGTCGCAGAAGGCCGCGTCGGGCTGTCCGGCGTCTCGGTATCGACGGTCGACGACCTCGACCGGCTCTTCGCAGGATTCGACCCGGCCGAGATCAACGCCAGCCTCATCATGGCCGACCCCTCCCTGGCGATCCTCGCCATGTACATCGTGCTCGCAGAGCGCCGCGGCGTGCCGGCGGCGCAGCTTCGGGGCAACACGATGAACTTCCTCTACAACACGTTCCACATGGACAGGCACGGCTTCCCGCCCCGGAAGGCGATGCGACTCATCGTCGAGCTCATCACGTATGCAACGGCCGAGATGCCCCGTTGGAACACCACGAACCTGTGTGGCTACAACATCCGGCAGTCCGGCGCCACCAGCGTTCAGGAACTGGCGTACACCCGGGCGGTGAGTGCGGCCATCACGGAAGCCTGTCTGGACGCGGGTCTGGCGCCGGACGACTTCCTCCCGAGGTTCGGTTTCCAGATCTGTGTCGACAACGATCTGTTCGAGGACGTAGCCAAGATTCGCGCCCTGCGCAGGATGTGGGCGACGATGAACCGCGAACGCTTCGGGGCGGAGAAACCGCGCTCCCATCAGGCCCGCATCCATGTCCACACCTCGGGGGCCGCGCTCACCGCACAGCAGCCGCAGCTCAACATCGCACGGGCTGCTCTCCACACGCTGGCTGCCGTGCTCGGCGGAGCCAACTCGATCCAGACATCCGCGCACGACGAGGCGCTGTCGATTCCCACCGAAAAGGCGGCGGTCCTCGCGCTGCGCACTCAACAGATGATCCGATTCGAGACCGGCGCGGCAAACGTCACGGATCCCCTCGGAGGCTCGTACTACCTCGAGTGGCTCACCGACCGCATCGTGTCCGAAGCGAAGGCCACACTCGATGAGCTCGAGACCGAAGGCGGCGGGTTCATGGCAGCCTGGCAGTCGGGATGGCTGCGGGCCCGCATCGCAGAGCAGAGCTATCGCGACCAGGAGTCGATCGTGAGCGGCGAGAAGGTGGTCATCGGCGTCAACCGCTTCCGCGAAGAGGCCACCACGGAGATCCCGGTCTTCGCCGTGGCCGCCGGTGTCGAGGCGCACCAGGTCGAGCGTCTCGCTTCCTTTCGGCGCGATCGCGACACCACTGAGACCGAGCGCAGGCTCGAGGCGCTGCGAAGCGCTATCCGGGAAGATGGGGCCCTCATGGAACCCGTACTCCAGTGCTTCCGGGCCGATGCCACCCTGGGCGAGGTGATGGGCGTCTTCCGCAAGGCGTGGACCCGCGGGACCGTGTACGGACGCTGATGGGAGCCGCAGCACACTCCCCGATCCGCGTCGTGCTCTGCAAGTCGGGGCTCGACGAGCACGATCGCGGAGCCCGCTACGTCGCTCGCAAGCTGATGGAGGCGGGCATGGAGGTCGTCTATCTCGTGTTCCGTCACCCCGTTGAAGTAGTGGCCGCCGCGATCCAGGAGGACGCAGACGTGATCGGACTGAGCAGCTTCGCCGGTGGCCACCTCGCCGCGGTGCGCCGGATCAGGGACGATCTCCAACAAGCAGGGGCCCCCGATGTCGCGTTGCTCGTGGGCGGAATCGTCCCGGACGTCGACCGGGTGGAACTCGAGGAGCTGGGGGTGGCAGCGGTGTTCGGCCCGGGCAGCGACCCCGGGGTCATCACGGCCGCGTTCGCCGCAGCGGTCGCCGGGGCCCGGGGCCGAGCAGGGTGAGCAGGCTTCCCCACGTCGTGTGGGACATGGGCGGCATCATGTGGCGTTACTTCACCGAGCTGATGGTGATCCAGGGCGCTGCTGCTGGATGGCCGATGGAGCGACTGCCGCTCGGCCCGACCGGGCCCGCACCCGACCCGTACTACGTGGAGATGCTCGATGGTGATCTCGACGAGCCGGAATACATCGAGCTGATCCACGACAAGCTCGCCGCGGAAGGGATCGCCTTCCATCCCGTGCGCGATCTGGACTGGCACGACGCGATGAGACCCGAAACGTGGGCCGCCATCGAGAAGATCGCGGCTGTTGGACACCGCCAGGCGGTGCTGACCAACGACGCAACCAGATGGCTGGGCGAACGCTGGTGGGACACCTGGGACCGTGCCGGACTGTTCGATGCCGTGGTCGACGTCACCCAGATCGGCGTCCGTAAGCCGGCGCCGGAGCCCTACCTCACCGTCGCGGCCGCACTCGGTGTGCCTGCCGGCGAATGCCTCTTCGTTGACGATCTGCCTGCCAACTGCCGCGGTGCGGAGGCGGTCGGCATGACGAGCCATCTCTTCGACATCACCGCACCGCAACGGTCGATCGCGACGCTCCTCGAGACGCTCGGGCTGGCACCCGCCGCAGGATCAGCACCTTGAGGTGGAGCCGGCGGTGGCAACCGTAGAGAGGAGTCCACATCATGTCCGGTCGGCGACCGATCGGCCCGACACTGGCGGGGCTGTCACTGGTGTTGTCCGCGTGCGGCACCGGCACAGACCCGACGGCCGAGCCGCTCGCCCCCGTCACCACCCACGAAGCTCCGACCACGAACGCTCCAGGGAGGCCCTCACCTGGCGATGGGCCGGAGAACCCGATGCGGATGGGTACCGCCATGCTCGTCGGCGGCTGGGATATCACGGTCGTCGGTGGACGGATCGATGAGCAGCGCACCTGGGATGTGAAGCTCACCGCATCGTTTGCCGGGAACGGCACGACCACCTTCGCCACAGATGTCACGCTCCGCGGGCTCGGGGACGATGGGCGCCTGCTTCTCCCCGTCCGGCAGGGCTGCGCCGACGGGTTGCCGTTCGATCGCGCCGTCCGACCAGACGCGACGATCGAAGGTCATGTCTGTTTCCCCATCGACCCGGATGCCGCCTCCTCCATCCAGCTCGTCGCTGAGGCGACACGCTCGGCTGTGCCCGACCGGGTGTTTCTCGCGACACCGTCTCCGGCCGACCTCGCCGCCGACGGGTTTGGGACAGATGACCTCGTAGCCGCACTCGCAGCGGAAGACGTCGAGGCACGGATCCTGCGGTCGCCCTACGGCCGCACCTGGTACATGGCAGGCGCCTCCGAACAGCGGATCCTCTGTCTCGATGAGCAGGAGGCGATGCTATGGGAGTACACGACGCCGGAGACCGCAGCTGCGGATGCGGCGACCATCCTCCCCGAGGGCCGACCGGAGAGCGGCTTCATCGACCTGTACCACGGGACGCTCATGTGGTGGGCGCGGGGCACCGTCGTCGTCAACTACAACTTCGCCGACCGCGCCGTCTGGGATGTGCTCACGAAGGTGTTGGGGCCCACCTTGAGTCCGGACGGGAACGAGTTCAGAGCGCCACCGGACCCGCTTCCGCCGTCGGACAGCTGCGGCTGAGCGGCCCGGCTACGCATTTTTCGCGGCCCACGCCCGTCGCGACAGAAACCGCTTGCGAACGTGTGTTCGATGAGCCTATGTTGCTCCCCCCTTCGGAGCGCACGCCACGAACCCTTTCTCTTCGCTTTCCGTCGATCCGGCCGACCCCGTCGCGGAGCGGGCAGCGCGACTGACACGCCTCAAGGTCCAGATCGCAAAGGTCGAGACCAGCCATCCACCGCCGCGGCCTCAGCCGGCTCGGGAGACGCTCGCCCTCCTCGATTCCGGGATGCGTCACAGGACGGCACAGATCGCAACCCGGAACAGGCAGATCGACGAGCTTCACGGCGAGATCAAGCGAATCGAACGGGAGATCGCCGGGTATGAGAGCGCGATGGAGGCGTTGCTGCTCGATCTTCTCGGGGAAGCGAGGCAGCGGGCCTTGCCCCAATGGTCACCGAGGCCGGTGACCGGGTTTCGGGCGTGGACGATCCACGAAGACGGGCTCGCCGGGGTCTGGGCGACATGGAATTCGCCGCACCACACCGCCGCGTGCACCAAGTCCTCGGCACCTGCGAGCGACATCCCGCACTCGGACGGGAGTTGCGGGCGTCTCGGGTGTGGCATCTACGCCGTCAAGGACCCGCAGTGGCTGATCGACGACCGTCCCCTCGAGATCACGGATGAGGGAGGAGTCGTGGGCCTGGTGAGGCTCACGGGGAAGGTCGTCGAGCACGAGCGGGGCTACCGGGCTGCACGTGCCGAAGTGGTGGCCGTGGCGGCGTGGCTGGACGGCGCCGCCTTCAACACGGCGGATCCGGGGTGGATCAGCAACCTGTTCATGTTCCCTGAGAGGACGCTGACGTCACAACGGCTGCCGGCCGAGGGAATCGTCTCGACGTTCGGTGAACCCGTGGAGTACTTGAGGAAGCAAGCGAGAAAGGCGGATGAGGAATGGACATCGGCAAGCAGCACCGGGTGATCGTCGTCGAACCGGAGCCCCTCTGGCTGGAGCAGCCGGAGCCCGAGCCCGTTTCCGCAACGGCTGCCGAAGCACAAGCCGAAGACGTGGAGATCACTGTGGCTGCGAGCCGGCGCCACACGGCGGCCGCCGCCCGCTGACGTAGCGCCTCCTCAGCCCGCCTCGACGAAGAGCCTCGCTGCGGCAAAGGCTCCGATGCCGACCCTCACTTCTCCGTTGACGAGCACCGTGAGAGCGCCGTGGGGGTCGATCCGCTCGACGGAGATCTCAGCATTGGGTCGTATGGCCGACTCGTCGAGATACGCCATCATCTCGACGTCCAGTTCGAGTTCCTCTGAGATCCGTTCCAGACGGCTTGTGTCGCCCGCGGCCATCTCTGCCATGGCCTTCATGAGCGGCGGCTTGTATTGGGCTCCCGGAATCGGGTTCCCATGCGGACAGGTCTGGGGGTTGTCCATGACCGCCCACATCGCGGCTTCGACATCGTCGGAGATCGTCGTCTCCCAGACCTCGGCCTCGGCGTGAACCTTCGCCCACGGCAGCTTCAAGACCTCCACGAGAAACCGCTCGGCGAGGCGGTGGCGGCGTACGACCACCTCGGCCAGGTGCCGTCCCTCGTTGGTGAGCCGGACCTCAGGGTCGGTTTCGACGAGGCCTTCAGCCTTCATCTTCTGGATCATCTCCGACACCGAGGCGCGGGACACGCCGAGCCAGTCCGCGATGCGGGCCTGGATGGGCTCGATGCCTTCCTCCTCGAGCTCCCAGATCGCCTCGACGTACTCCCGATATCGGATGCTGTATGCAGGTTCTGCCATTGCTGCGATCGTACCGGTTCCGGCGACCGCTGCCGCCGGAACCGACCGATCGGCCCCCGCTGGGTTCAGGGTGCGAGTTCCCCGATCTCGGCCGGATCGATGCCGAGCGTGTCGTATGTGGAGGAGATGGCTGCCGCGATGGCTGCGCCGCTCCCGGTGCGAGGCGGACCGACGGACAGGTCGTACCGCGCTCTGATGGCGTCGGCGGCGTCGCCGTCGGCCGCACCGACGAAGGGCTCGATGACCCGGTAGAAGGCCCAGCCCTCGGCCTGCGCGACGCGAGCGCCATCGTCGTCACCTGCGGCGAGGGCCTTGTCGATCACGGCGCCGTAGCGGATCGTGGCCTGGACATAGGTGATCGTGATGAGCCGTTTGATCTCGGCCACCGCCTCCTCCGCCACGGCCGCGTCACCGGCGACGAGGGCTTCGCGGCCCCTGATGAACGTCTCCAGCAACGCATCGTTGACGGCGGATCCCTTACCGAAGTTGCCACCGCGCTTGTCTGCGGTGGCGAACGGTGCGCAATCCGGCGCCTCGCCGTGATAGAACGCCCAGCCCTCGTCCCAGCTGTGCGGCGCACCGCTTGCGAGATCGAAGTCGCCCGCCCCGGCCTTGTCGAGAGCGGCGACGAGCTCGTGGAACGTCCAGGCGATCATCACCTGGTTCTGGATCCCCTTCTGCACGCCCTGTCTCCGGACCAGATCGCTTTCTCCCGCGAACGCTCCGGTGCCGTCGATCGCGCTCATCACGAAGGAATCGAGCCAGGTCGGGTCGCCGTACCAGCCGGCAAAGTCGTTCCAGATCGCCTCGTCGCGCTCGCTCCGACTGAAGCCGGCGATGGTGCGTGCCGCTCCATCGCCCTTCTCCGAGTGCTCGCCCTCCTCGTAGAGCCGCCGGATGCCGTCGGCGTCGATGGGACGATCCTTGGGGAGCAGCTCGTCGATATCGCACATGTCCAGCGACACCCTGGCGTGAGCCGTCACCTCGGACACCGGGAGGTAGCCGCCGAATGCCGTGACCACGCCCTGGTCGGTACCGCTTGCGGACCCCGATCCGCTTTCGATCCCTGAGGCGCTTGCCGAACCGGAACCGCTGGCGGAGCCGGAACCCGACCCGCTCCCGGAACCGGACTCGTCGATGGTCCTGACCTCGCCGCCGTCGTCGGAGCCACAAGCCGCACCCACCAGACCGAGCGCCACGGCAAGGACTGCCGTTGCCCACATCCTGCGGTGTCGCACCCTCGTCATCTCCGGCCTCCCATGCGAGCCATCGTTCTTTTCCCCTATTGCCATAGTGATATTAGGGGAACCTAACAGTGAGCTTCAGGGCAGCCAAATCCCGCCTTCATCCCCATCGGCGAAGCTCGATTCGGCGATCGTCGGGCCACGTAGACGGCACCGGCAACGAGCGCCAGCCAAAGCCCATGCAAGAGCCACGTCGACACCGACCCGGTGCGATAATCCGGGAGAACGACCCTCCACACCCGGTACAGCGGGTTCAGCGTCCGTTCGAAGTCCACGATGAGGGTGAGCCTTCCCGCCGTCGCCTCGACGGCCAATACGACGAACGATGCGACACCCACGATGCCGGCTCCGAGACCGGCCATCATCCTCCGCGGTGACCCATCCCCGACCCACGCGGCGATGACGAGCACGACGACCGGCAGCACCACGACCGTCTGTCTCCCGGGCCACCACCAGCCGTGCATCGTCTGTGCAAGGAACACGGCAACCAGCCAGCCCGTCGCGATGAGGGCGACGGCGAGCCTCATCCGGAACCGCCGGGACCGCATTGCGGAGGCGAGGGCGGGGATCCCGAGCACATACGCAGGCTGCCACGCCGCGAGCCCGAACCCGCGGTCGACGAGCAGCCCCAGAAGACGGGGCGATCTGCCGTAGAGGTCCGCATCGGGCCCGATCGCGGTGGCCTCTCCACCCACGAAGAAGTCACCGGCCGCATACGGCGTCCATCCCCCGTAGACCGTACGGTTGAAGACGACGTATGCGACCCCGGCACCTACGAGAGCGAGACCGAACAGCGCGAGGTCGCGGCGTGCGGATCGCTGCCACCACACCCCTGCCGCGGCGAGGACGAAGGCCAGCGGCACGTACTTCACCGCCAGCCAGGGAAGCCCGAGGATCGCACCCGCCAGCGCTAGCGCTCGACCACGGCCCGGAGGACCCGTGAGGATCACGAAGGCCGTCATCACGGCCAGCGCGGCCGGCAACTCGGGATACACCTGGGTCGCATAGAAGGCGAGCGGAGGAGAAACCGCAAACACGCCGACCACGAGGGCGGTGGGCACAACGCGCAGACCCAGCCTGCGCACACCCACCCATGTCGTCAACGCCGCAAGGGCACCGGCGAGCACGGCGAGCGTAGCCTTTGCCGCCACCCAGCCACCCAGCACCATGGGCACGGCGAGGATCGCCGGCAACAGGGGTGCGTGAGGGCTGATCCTGCCACCGTTCGGCTGGAGTTCGGTCTGAACGGGGATCGTCGCCGCGTGGTAGGCCCGGTAGGCGGCGGAGTAGCGCTCGTCGACGATGTTGAGATCCAGGTCCTCCCCCAGCGACTGTGCGGTCATGAGATACTGCGGCTCGTCCGCTGTGGTCTGCGCGCCGTAGGTCGCCCGGGCCGGCAACCCGACGAGGGTGAAGGCGGCCACCCCGACCCCGACCCACCACAACGTCAGTCGGAGCCGGGAGTGATCCGCGCCGGTCGTCGGGCCGGAGTGCACCGGCGCCTGCTCTCGCACCGGCACGGGCGCTCGGAGCTGGGTCACAGCGTCGATTCCCGACGCAGGATCAGCAGCCACGTGAGCACCCCCGAGAGGAGAATCAACACGAGCGAGGTGACACCGACCTCGGCAAAGAACCCGTCTTCGGCCGCGCTCCAAATGCGCGTCGCCAGCGTCTCGAACCCGATCGGTGCGAGCAGCAGGGTCGCCGGAAGCTCCTTCAGGGTCGACAGCAGCACGAGTCCGGCCCCGGCGATCAGACCGGGGGCGATGAGCGGCAGGTCGATGTCACGGAAGGTGCGCTTCGTATCCGCACCGAGGACGCGGGCCGCTTCGTCGAGCCGGGCCGGAACACCGGCCACGGCGGACTGCGTCGCCCGCATCGACTGCGCGCCGAAATGGAGCACGTACCCGAGGATGAGCAGGGGGAAGCTCTGGTAGACGGCGGCCAGGGGTCCCGGAGACTGGATGGCCCAGAAGACGACGGCGAGGGCCACCACGAGACCGGGGAGAGCGAAGACAGCCGTGACGATCGAGGACGCTGAGTCGGTGAGCAAGCTCCGTCTTCGTACCGATGCGTACGCAACGGGCAGGACGACGACGGCCGCAACGATGGCGGCGGCGATGGCCGCCCCTGCAGAGTTGAGGAGCGGCTCGGCGAGAAACCCGAGTCCGTCACCGAGCCGCGAGAACCCGACACCTACGGTCGTCGAGCCGCGAAGTGTCCAGTACGTGAACACGGCGACCGGTACGACGAACGCCACGGTGAGTACACCTCCGACGAACCCGAGGGCGGGCCAGGTGCCGGTCCCCAAGGCATACCTGACGGGCTCCGACTCGGTGGTGGCCACCGAGGTGCGCCTCGGTACGGCCCGCTCCACAGCGACCACGGCCAGCGCGAGTATCGCAAGGACCAGGCCCAGCGTGAGCGATGTCGATCTGTCGAACAGCCGTGACGAGAAGATGGCTCGCGTGATCGTGTCGAAACGCATCAGAGACACCGCCCCGAAGTCACTGAGCCCGTAGAGGAACACGAGCAAGGTCCCGGCCGCAATCGCTTCTCTGGCCTGGGGCAACACGATGCGGACGAGCGTGCGGCTGGGCGGGCTCCCCAGGAGCCGTGCCGCCTCCTCGAGCGACGCCG
>JBHHXA010000075.1:0-9419 GCA_046756805.1 Acidimicrobiia bacterium | reverse complement strand
CGAACGGTGCCTCTGGCGATGGAGCCGGTCCCATATCTCCTCGATGATCTCGTCGACCGGTCGCGTGGCATCCACCACGACGAACCGGTCGGCGTCTGCCGCAGCGAGGGTATCGAACGCCTCGGACACCCGACGCTGGAACGTCACACCCTCGGCGCCGATCCTATCGGCGATCTCCTGACGCTCGAGGCCTGCGGCGGGCTCCAATCGCAACAGCACGACCAGGTCGGGCCATCGTCCTCCGAGGCCGGCATCGTTGACGAGACGGACGAGGTCGATCCCGAGCCCACGGCCTGCTCCCTGATAGGCGAGCGAGCTGTAGACGCTGCGATCGCTCACGACCCACGAGCCCGCGGCGAGTGCAGGTTCGACGACGTCCCGAACGAGCTGCGCCCTCGCGGCGGCAAACAGCAACGTCTCCGTCCAAGGTTGGATGACGGCATCCGGGTCGAGGAGGACGTCGCGGATTCGCTCCCCGGTCGTAGTCCCGCCGGGCTCGCGCACGAGGGTGGCTTCGTAGCCTCCAGCCTCGAGTCTCGTCACGAGACGTCGAGCGAGCGTGCTCTTACCTGCCCCCTCGATGCCTTCGAGCGCAATGTACCGATTACTCACTCGCGGTCGCCCTTCTTCTTGTCCATGCCCGTGAGACGACGGAGCGCCGCCGTGGTCTCGGCAAGGATGTCACGCGTCTCCTGGTCGACCTTCGGGCGCCGCAAGACGTAGCGGAGGCTCCAGAGTGTCGCAAAACCGGCGAGCCCGATCACGATCGCACCCGCAAGGAGCACGACCCGCGTGGCGGCATCTACGCCGGCGGTTGCAAGCGCTGCCTCGAGCGGCACAGCAACGAGCATCGACACGAAGAGCCCGACCCGCATGAGACCGAAGAGCGCGGCGAAGACCCGGCCTCGCATATCGTCATCGACCTCCTCGTGGAGGTGAGTGAGACCCATGACGTAACCGGACCCTGCCCCAACGCCGAAGACAAAGATCCAGCTCGACGCGCCGAAGACCGTGTCCGTGAACGCTGCAGCGCCGAGCCCGGCGCTGGTCACCAGCGTCGCAAAGCCGAACACGATGTCACGCCGCGTCAGCTTCGTGCCGTAGAGGGAGATGAGCCCGATCCCCAGGCCGGCGCCGAGCCCCAGAGCGGTGACCACAGCGAAGAACCCGGTGGTACCGGCGGACAGCGTCTCGCGGACGAACTGTGGGCCAACGGCGACGATCACTCCACCTCCGAAGAGGGAGGCGGTGATGCTGGCGATCACCCTGCGAACCGAGCGTGCGGTCCACAGGAAACGAGCGCCCGCGATGAAGTCCTCACGCGTGGTGGATGCGGCCTCTCCGTTCTCGCGAATCGCTCGAGCGGCCTTCGTGCGCACCACGGGGAGTGTGGCAACGATCAACCCCGACACGAGGAAGGTGAGGCTGTCCGTGAGGAATGCGAGGACGAAGGGCTGAGTCTCGGGCGTCGCAAACGAGAGCGGCACCTGAGGCAGAGAGGACAGGAACCAGTTGAACCCGGCTCCGACCGGAACAGTCCCGTACGTTGCACCCAGGATGAGGCTGTTGGCATTCACCAGGTTCGCATTCCGCACGAGCCTCGGGATGATCGCGGCTCGCGGTGACTGCCCCAGGATGCTGAGGAACTCTGACACGATCGTGATGAGCACGAGCACGGGGAGCGTGCCGGCGAACACGAGAGTCGGGACGACGGCGGCGCGCCCGAAGTCGGCGATCATGATGAGCCGCCGTCTGTCCGCGCGATCGGTGAGCACGCCGACGGCTCCGCCGAACACGAGCCCGGGGACGATCCGGGAGAACACCGCCACGAGGACGCCCTGTCCACCTGCGATCTCGTTGCCGAGACCGATCGTGGCGAAGATCGTGATCCAGTCGCCGGTGCTCGAGACCCCGCTCGCCCACCAGAGCCTGGAGAACGGTCCCTTCGTGATCAGCGAAAAGGCCGATCGGGGCTCCGCGGCAGACGTCATGGAGCAAGGCTAGAGCGCGACAGACTCGCTGCGATCCACCTCGAACGGCGCGCTACTTCTTGGCCTTCTTCTTCGGCTTCTTCTTCGCAGGTCCGCGCTCGCGCCGCGCCTGAAGGAGCTCAGACGCCCGCTCGAGGGTGATCGTGTCCACACGATCCGCCGTCTTCAGCGAGGCGTTCGTCTGGCCGTCGGTCGCATAGGGGCCGTACCGGCCGTCTTTGAGGACGACGGCGAGACCCGTCACCGGATCCTCTCCCAGCTCCCGGAGCGGGGGACGGGCCCGCCCCCTGCGCTTCGGCGCCGCGAGCACGACGAGGGCAGCGTCGACGTCGACCGAGAAGATCTGGTCCTCGGACTCCAGGCTCCGAGTCTCCTTACCCCACTTCAGGTACGGCCCGTAGCGCCCGTTCTGAGCCGTGATCGGCTTCCCGTCCTCGGGATGTTCGCCCACCACCCTCGGCAGGCTCAGGAGCAGCAGGGCCTCTTGGAGGCCGATCTCGTCGGGGGACATCGTCGCAAACAACGAGGCCGTCTTCGGCTTCTCCTTGCTGTCCGGCTCCGGCTCGCCGAGCTGGACGTATGGCCCATACCGGCCGGCTTTGACGAGGACGGTCAGCCCGGTATCGGGGTCCGTGCCGAGCTCGCGGTCTCCGTTCGGGGCTTCGAGGAACTCCACCGCCGCTTCGACCGAGAGCTCGTCGGGTGGGAGATCGTCCGGGATCGACGCGGTGTCCTCGCCCCGCTTGACGTACGGGCCGTACTGTCCGACGCGAGCCACGACCTCGACACCGGCGGCGTCGACCCCGATGGGGATCGAGTTGATCTCACGGGCGTCGATCTCATCGAGATGATCAGACACCAGCGCTTTCAGCCCGGAGTGCCCGTTGCCGAAGTAGAACCCGTTGAGCCATGGGATCGCCTCCCGGGATCCCGTGGCGATAGAGTCCAGATCGTCCTCCATGCGTGCCGTGAAGGCATAGTCCACGAGTGACGTGAAGTGCTTCTCCATCAGCGTCACCGTCGCAAAGGCGGTGAACGTCGGCACGAGAGCGTTCGATCGCTTGTAGGCGTAACCGCGATCCTGGATCGTCGAGATGATCGACGCATACGTCGACGGCCGTCCGATGCCCAGCTCCTCGAGCCGCTTCACCAGCGATGCCTCGGTGTATCGTGCAGGGGGCTTCGTCTCGTGACTCTTGGCTTCGAGGGCGATCGCGTCGAGCGAGTCGCCTTCTGCGAGTACCGGGAGGTGCCGCTCCTGATCGTCGAGGGCGGCCTCGGGATCGTCGCTCCCCTCGACGTAGGCCCGCAGGAACCCGGGGAAGGAGATGGTCTTCCCCGACGCCCCGAACGTGGCCACCTTGCCTGCAGCGGTGCGGCCGTCGACCCTCACCTGGATGCTCTCGCCCTTTGCGTCCTTCATCTGCGACGCCACCGTCCGCTTCCAGATGAGGTCGTAGACACGCGTCTCGTCGGCGTCGGGCGCAAACGCACCGGCCACCTGGTCCGGACCGGCGAAACGATCACCGGCCGGGCGGATCGCCTCGTGGGCCTCCTGGGCGTTCTTGACCTTTGCGGTGTAGAGCCTCGGCTTTGCGGGCAGATAGTTCTCGCCGTAGCGGTCCGCAACAAGCGCACGTGCGGCGGTGATCGCAGTCGCGGACAGCGTGATCGAATCGGTCCGCATGTACGTGATGAACCCGCCCTCGTACAACCGCTGCGCAGCGCTCATCGTGCGCCGCGCCCCGAAGCGGAGCTTGCGACTCGCCTCCTGCTGGAGGGTCGCGGTGCGGAACGGCGCGTACGGCTTGCGGGTATACGGCTTGGCGACGACAGACGCAACGGTGAAGGGGGCTCCTTCCAGGTCGGAGACCAACCCTCTCGCAGCCGTCTCGTCGAGAACAGTCACATCATGTTTGGCGATCGCGCCGTCGCGCGCGAAGTCTTTCCCGGTCGCGACGCGAGCCCCGTCGATCGCAACGAGACCGGCTTCGAAGACTGCGTCGCCGCCGGTGGCGAGCGTGGCGCCGACATCCCAGTAACCGGCGGCCACGAACTCGATCCGCTCCCGCTCCCGCTCCACCATGATGCGGGTGGCCGGCGACTGGACCCGCCCCGCTGAGAGACCGCGGCGCACCTTCTTCCACAACACCGGGGACACTTCGTAGCCGTAGAGACGATCGAGGATGCGTCTCGCCTCCTGAGCATCTACGAGACGCCGGTCGAGATCACGGGGAGCATCAATGGCGCTCTCGATGGCCGTCTTGGTGATCTCGTGGAACACCATCCGCTGCACGGGCACCTTGGGGTTCAGCACCTCGAGCAGATGCCAGGCGATGGCCTCTCCCTCGCGGTCCTCGTCCGTTGCGAGGTAGAGGATCTCCGCATCCGAGAGCAGCTTGCGCAGCTTGGCGACCTGCTTCTTCTTGTCAGAGTTGACGACGTAGAGCGGCTTGAAGTCGTTCTCGACATCGACACCGAACCTGGTGCGTCGCCACTCTTCTCGCAGGGACTCCGGTGCGTCCTTAGCGCTTGCGGGGATGTCACGGATGTGCCCGATCGACGATTCGACGACGAACCCTGAGCCGAGAATGCGCTCGATGGTCCGCGCCTTTGCGGGGGACTCGACGATGACGAGTTTCTTGCTCATGTCGTGGTTTCAGCCTCGAAGAAATCGGTCAGAGAGGGGGACGTCCGCACCGCGGTGCGACGGATGGCTTGCATTTCTATCGAACGAATGGGGAGATTGTCAAGACCTGACATCGGTCGGACACACGACAGAGGTTGAGCGGAACCACTCGAAACGCCGACACTTACCCGCTCGCGCGACGGTGCCGTGAGGTCACCAACTGGGGCGTCGCGTCACCTCAGGCAGCAGCGCGCCCGACCGGTCGCAGGCTCTCTCCAGCGCTTGTCGACGTTTCCCGGCCGGGGAGGGTGTGCGGCACTCGCTTCATATTCCACCGGCCGCCGGCAGCGTTCGCAGGACAGCTCGTCGTCTTCTCCGTGCGATGGCCACGCTCCCGTCATAGGATCACCAGGGCACATTTGATGGAGGTGTCGATGGCGTACCTGGACGTATATCGTCGTTCACTCGACGATCCGGCGGGATTCTGGGCTGAGGCCGCAGAGGCGATCCACTGGGATCGTCGTTGGGACACTGTGCTGGATGCCTCGGCACCGCCCTTCTACCGATGGTTCGCGGGCGGCATGCTCAACACCTGTTACAACGCCCTCGACCGCCACGTCGAATCCGGCCGCGCCGACCAGAAGGCCCTCGTGTACGACAGCCCCGTCACGGACACCGTGGCGACGTTCACCTATCGCGAGCTGCGTGACGAGGTGGCGACCCTCGCCGGAGCGCTCGCCGGACTCGGCGTCGGAGCGGGCGACCGCGTGATCATCTACATGCCGATGATCCCCGAGGCGGTGATGGCGATGCTGGCGTGCGCCAGGCTCGGCGCTGTCCACTCCGTCGTCTTCGGCGGCTTTGCCGCCAACGAGCTGGCGACCCGCATCGACGACGCAGGTCCCAAGATCGTGATGTCCGCATCCTGCGGCATCGAGCCCGGCAGGGTCGTGGAGTACAAGCCGCTGCTGGACAGCGCGCTCGAGCAAGCCACCCACGCCCCCGACTACTCGATCGTGCTCCAGCGGCCTCAGGCACCTGCCGCCATGACGCCCGGACGCGATCTCGATTGGACCCGGCTCGTCGCAGATGCCCAGCCGGTCGGGTGCACGAGCGTTGCGGCCACCGATCCGCTCTACATCCTCTACACGTCAGGGACGACAGGGATGCCGAAGGGTGTCGTACGCGACAACGGTGGTCACGCGGTCGCGCTGCCGTGGTCGATGCGCTACCTCTACGACGTCGAGCCCGGAGAGACGTACTGGGCGGCATCAGACGTGGGGTGGGTCGTCGGGCACTCGTACATCGTGTACGCACCACTGCTCCACGGTTGCACGACCGTGCTCTACGAGGGCAAACCCGTGGGCACACCGGACCCCGGCGCCTTCTGGCGCGTCGTCGCCGATCACGACGTCGCCGTGCTGTTCACCGCACCGACGGCGTTCCGGGCCATCAAACGGGAAGATCCCGAAGGGAGCTACCTCGGCAAGTACGACCTCAGCGGGTTTCGCTCGCTGTTCCTCGCAGGCGAGCGATGTGACCCGGACACGCTGCTGTGGGCACGCGACCTCCTCCGGGTACCCGTCATCGACCACTGGTGGCAGACAGAGACAGGCTGGCCGATCGCCTGCAACCCGATGGGGATCGAGCACATGGCGGTGAAGGCCGGGTCGCCAGCGGTGTCCGTCCCCGGGTACGACGTGCGGGTGCTCGACGAGGAAGGCAACGAGCGACCCGCAGGCGAGATCGGAGCGATCGCGGTCAAGCTCCCGCTCCCCCCGGGGACGCTGCCGACACTGTGGAACGCAGACGACCGTTACCGCGAGGCGTACCTCGATCGGTATCCCGGGCACTACCTGACGGCCGACGCCGGGTTCTGCGACGAGGACGACTACCTCCACATCATGAGCCGGATCGACGACGTCATCAATGTGGCCGGCCATCGCCTGTCCACCGGAGCCATGGAGGAGGTGCTCGCCGAGCACCCGGACGTCGCGGAGTGTGCGGTGATCGGCGTTGCCGATGCCCTCAAGGGTCAGATCCCCGTCGGGTTTGCGGTGCTCAAGGCCGGCGTGGATCGTCCGGACGCGGACATCGCGAAGGAGTTGGTCGCCATGGTTCGAGAGCGCATCGGCCCTGTGGCCGCCTTCAAGCAGGCAACGGTGATCGCCCGGTTGCCGAAGACACGCTCCGGCAAGATCCTTCGAGGCACCATGCGCAAGATCGCCGACGGCGAAGACTGGAAGATGCCTGCGACGATCGACGACCCCGTCATCCTCGACGAGATCGGCACCGCCCTCGAGGGCCTCGGCCTGGCAACAGCGCGCTGAGTCCACCTGCGAATCAGCGCACCGCCCGAAACCCCTCGACGAGACGATCGGCGACGGTGGCCCAGGTGAATTCCCGCTCGGCTCTAGCACGCCCCGCGGCCCCCATCTGCTCAGCGAGAGACGGCGTGGCGATGAGATGCTCGACGGCGGACACGATGCCGTCCGCATCGCCGACCAAGTACCCGGAGACTCCGGGCTCCACCGTTTCCGGCGCCCCTCCGGAGAGGCCGGCGATCACCGGGAGGCCGGTCGCAGCCGCTTCGAGAAAGACGAGACCCAGACCTTCGACCTCGAGGCCACCCCAACGGCTCCGGCACGGCATGCAGAACACGTCCATCTCGCCGTAGAGAGCCGGCAGCCTGTCCCAGGCCACGTCGATCTCGAACCGGACCGGCACACCGGATCGCTCTGCCAGGGACCGCAGGGAACGCTCCTTGCGGCCTTTCCCGACGAGGAGCACCTCCACCTCGTGCCCTCCACGCCGCAGCTCCCGGGCAGCCAGGATGATCCGGTCCTGACCTTTGCGTGGGACGAATCGGGACACGCAACCGAGGACGAAGGGCCCGCCCTCCGGTGCGACGCCTGGTCCGGGCCGTGGAGCGAACGATGCGATGTCGACGCCGCCACCGAGGTACCGGACGTCCATGCCCGTCAGTGCACCGACCCGGCGTTGTGTGTGATGCGACACGGCGAACCTGACATCTGCCTCCCGCAGCGCACGTCTCAGGACACTCCGCGCCACCGGGAAGACCGCGGGGATCGAGATCTCCGCGCCGTGGCAGACCACCCCCACCGGAACCCTGCCGCCGAGACGCTTGGCCACCAGCGGTAGGGGCAGCGGAGCGCCGAAGAGCACCGCGTCGGCACGATGCGTGGCAACCGCCTCGTCGACCCATCGCGCGATCCGACGCGAAGGGAACATCCACGTCCGTTTGTCGCGGCGCACGATCGACTCACCGCGCCCCGTCGCCGCAGGCCCGTCGGCCGGAGCGAGCACCAGGACGTCCCCCGGGAAGGCATCGACGAGGTTGCCCAGGTACTGCTGGATCCCGCCGGGGCGGGGCGGGTAGTCGTTGGTGACGAGGACGAGACGCATCTTCAGCGCAGGTGGGGCGTGAGGTTCCAGGTTCCGAGCATGAAGCTCGACCGCGTCTTCACGACACGCGCGGTGCCGGTGTTGGCGAGGATGCCGAGCCGGTACCGATCAGCGAAGTCCATGCCGAGCAGACCGGTGGCGAAGGCGCGCAGCGAGCCACCGTGGGAGAAGATCGCGACGGTGCTCCCTGCATGACCGTCGGCGATGCCCTCGATGGCTGCCGTCATTCGCTCCCTGACACCGACGAAGGTCTCTCCCGTACCTCCTCTGGCGATGTCCTCGCCGTTGCGCAGCCGTTCCAGCGCTTCGGGATCTGCCGCCCCGATCTCGTCTGCCGTGAGTGACTCCCACGCCCCAAAGCCGATCTCTTTCAGCTCCTGACGCACCACCGGGTCTGTCGCCCGGGTCCGGGCGACCGCCGAAGCCGTCTCCAGGGCCCGCCCCAGCGGCGAGGAGTACATCGCATCCACCTCGGGGAAGCCTGCCGCCAGCAACGAAGCCTGCTCCCTCCCGGTCTCGGTGAGCGAGCCCTCGGAGTGGCCCTGCCACCGCGCTTCGACGTTGGCAGGGGTCTGTCCGTGGCGGACGAGGACGAGATGGGTAGCTCTGGGATGGGTGCGCAACGGCTCCCCGTCGAGATGGGAGACGTCGTTGTACACGGCCACCTGCGGTCCCCAGCCCGTGATTGAGAGCGTGGTCAGTGCGGTGTTCGAGACCCGGACCGCCTTGCCCCGCAGGTTGGTGCCGAGGATGTGCGACACGAGTGCGTAGATGACACCGCCGTGGGTCACGATGAGAGCCCTCTGCCCGTCGTCGAGACCGGCCGCCAGCTCCTCGTAGGCCGCGACGACGCGACCCCGGAACTCGGAGAAACGCTCGGCTCCGCCGTAGGCAAGATCGTCGCCGCGGCGAACGGCAGCGATCTCGTCGGCAAACCGCTGCTCGACCTCCACGTTGGTGAGGCCTTCCCAGATGCCGACGTCCATCTCCTGCCACGCCGAAGCGAAGGACGCTGCCGCGGGAGCAGCCTCTGCCGTGGCTGCGGCACGGCCCAGATCCGACGAGATCACGACATCGAATCGCTCTCCGGAGAGCCGCTCCTCGAGGCGTGCGATTTGTCGCGCGCCCTCCTCGCTGACGGGCGCATCCGCCTTGCCCTGCCACGTGCCTGCGGCGTTGGCTTCCGTCTCTGCATGACGGACGAGAACGATCTCAGCGGGCACACGCGCTCCTCGACGTCGCCGACGGTGGAGGGTCGTAGGCTAGGGGCGTATCGAAGGAGCGTCCCCCTTCTCCGCAGCGATTCACGTGCTCATCGCTCAGACCGACGACGGCATCTTCCCCGACGATCCCGCGGCCGCCGTGGTGTGGGC
>JBHHXA010000074.1:0-9433 GCA_046756805.1 Acidimicrobiia bacterium | reverse complement strand
GCTCACCGAGGCGGATGTGGCGGTGGACGATGCGCTGCGGTCCTGTCTGCCCGGCGACGGAGAGGGCTGGCTGTCCGAGGAGACGCGGGACGATCGGAGCAGGCTCCAATCTGATCGGGTCTGGATCGTGGACCCCGTCGACGGCACACGCGAGTTCGTCATGGGAATCCCGGAATGGTGCGTGTCCGTCGGGCTCACCGTCGGTGGCCGGGCCGTTGCCGGTGGCGTGCTGAGCCCTGCCACCGGTGATCGCATCGTCGGGTCGGTTGACGACGGCGTGCTCCACAACGGTCGGCCGGTGTCTTGCACCGGGGCGACCGATCTGCGGGGAGCGCTCGTGCTGGCTTCGCGCAGCGAGGTCAAGCGTGGCGAGTGGGCCGGGTTCTTCAAGGAGCCGATCTCAGTGCGCAACATGGGGTCGGTTGCCTACAGGCTCGCTCTCGTCGCAGCCGGGCTCGCAGACGCCACCTGGACCCTGGTACCGAAGAACGAGTGGGACGTTGCTGCCGGTGCTGCACTCGTGACCGCTGCGGGGGGGGACGTGTTCGGTCTGGACTTCGGGCCTGTTCCCTTCAACGAGCCCGATCCGCTCAAGCCCGGTTTCGTCGCAACCGCAGCAGGGATCTCGGCCGCCACCAAGCGTCTCCTCACGCATCACCTCTGATCCCGGACCGGCCGTCCGTGGGCCGAAGACGCGTGGGGTGCTGGGCTCCGGTGCGCGCAGATGCGAAGCTGCCTTCGAGGAGGTCATATGACGTTCGAGAAGGTCGAGCTGACGAACGCAGCCGGTGAGAGGCTGGGCGCGAGGCTCGACCTGCCCATCGACGGCGATCCGATCGCATACGCCCTGTTCGCCCACTGCTTCACTTGCACGAAGAACCTCCGCGCCGTCGGCAGCATCACAGGGGCGTTGGCCGCCCTCGGTGTGGCGACCCTCCGGTTCGACTTCACCGGGCTGGGGGAGAGCGAGGGCGACTTCGCCGATACGAACTTCTCCAGCAACGTCGACGACCTCGTCGCCGCCGCAGGCTGGCTCGAGGAGCACCACGAGGCACCCTCGCTTCTCATCGGTCACTCGCTCGGCGGGGCAGCGGTGCTCAAGGCCGCAGCCCTCATCTCCGGGGTGCGCGCCGTGGCAACCATCGGTGCTCCGTCGAGCCCCGAGCACGTCCTGCGCCACCTCGCCGGGGCCGTGGAGGACATCGCAGACAGCGGCGAGGCCGAGGTTTTGCTGGCGGGGCGACCCTTCACGATTCGCAAGCAGTTCCTCGACGACATCGCTGCCTCCTCGCTGGAGACGTCGATCGCATCGCTGGGGGTGCCGCTACTCGTACTGCACTCGCCCGTCGACACGACCGTTGGCGTCGAGGAGGCCGCGGCCATCTTCGGCGCTGCCCGTCATCCCAAGAGCTTCGTCTCCCTCGATCACGCAGACCACCTCCTTCACGATGAGGCGGACTCGAGATACGCCGGGACGGTGATTGCTGCCTGGGCGAGCAGGTACCTCGAGAGCTCTCTGGCCGATCGCGCTGCTGCCCCGTCGAGCGACGATCCGCCACGGAGCACCACCGTCGTGAGAACGGGTTCCGGCTACCGCACCGACATCATCTCGAACGGATTCCCGCTGACCGCCGACGAGCCGCTGTCGGTCGGCGGAACGAACCTCGGGCCGACTCCGTACGATCTCCTGCTCTCATCGCTCGGAGCCTGCACGTCGATGACGCTTCGCATGTACGCAGATCGAAGGGGCTGGCCCCTGGCCGCCGTGACCGTGACCCTGAGCCACCGCAAACTCCATGCTCGCGATTGCGAGGAGTGCGAGGGAGAGGAAGGCTATGTGGACCACATCGAGCGGTTCGTCGCCCTCGACGGCTCGCTCGACGACTCGCAACGGGCGCGGCTGCGGCTCATCGCAGACAAATGCCCCGTACACAAGACGCTCCACGGCACGGTGGTGGTGCACACCGATCTCGTCTGAGGGCGCGCGGGCCCACCCCTCGACGCGTCGTCCCACTCACCGGAGACCGATCGGCCCGTATACGAGGACTGACCGGGGTCAACCCTGGTGAGGGCTGGCTCTCAGGAACGTCAGGACCGCCATCTGGCACATCTCCTGGTAGCGAGCGTGGAGGCCCCGCCAGTCAGTCTCCTGGAGCCACTGGAGAAAGAGCCCGTCGACGATGGCTCGCACGATGGTCGCCGCCTCGGCGACGTCGGCGACACGGAACTCGCCCTCCTCGACGCCGCGCTCGATGACTTCCGCATACGCACCGTTGACGATGGCGTGAAATGTCGCGTTCAGCTTGCCGAACTCGTCGACACGGGCCGCGTAGTCGAGGAGATCCACGTATGTGAGATAGAAGCGGCGGTTGGCATCTGGCCCCAGGAAGATCACGTCGATCATCGCGATCACCTGCTCCTCAGCGGATCGGGCGGTGGCCACTGCCTGCTTGATCCGCTCCGAGGTTCGTGACAACACCCACTGCATCGTGCGAAGGATCAAGTTCTCCTTCGTGTTGAAGTAGTAGAGGATCACGCCCTTGCTGACGTCAGCCCGATCGGCGATGTCCTGGAGCGAGACGCGGTGGACGCCCTTTGCGCTGATCTCCGTATACGTCGCCCGGATGAGGTGGCGTTGCTTCGGGGGGAAGTCCTCCCGCAGTTCGTCGCTCCGAGACTCAACGATCGACATGACGCCCTACATCACCAATCCGCCTGCGACACCCAGGGTCTGGCCCGTGATGAAGGAGGCGCGATCGGAGGCCATGAACAAGATGGCGTCGGCCACCTCTTCGGGGAGCCCGAACCGGCGAATGGGCGTAGCGCGCTTGATGGCGTCCATGAGGGAGCCGTGCCCGTCGTCGATCATCCCCTGGAGCAGCGGGGTTTCGGTGAGGCCGGGAGCTACTACGTTGGCTCGAATCCCGTAGCGGGCGACCTCGCGGGCCAGCGCCTTCGTGAACGTGATGATCCCACCCTTGGCGCCTGAGTAGACCGCCTCGCCCGACGACCCGGAACGGCCCGCCTCCGAGGCGGTGTTCACGATCACACCCGAGCCCTGCTCCCGCATGTGGGGCAATACCGCGTGACACGTGGCCAGCGGGCCACGGAAGTTGATCGCGATCACCCGGTCCCAGAATTCCTCGTCCGTCTCGATGAAGGGCCGGATGCGGTCCCAGCCGGCAACGTTCACCAGGATGTCGATGCGACCCCAGTCGCCGATGACCTTTTCGACACCCGCCGCGACACTGGCGGTGTCCGTGACGTCCATATTCAACGCCTGCGCACCATCGTGTTGCTTGGCGACGTCGGCTGCACCGGCCGCATCGATGTCGGCGACGGCCACTCGTGCTCCACCCGCGGCAAAGCCATTCACGACCGCACGGCCGATGCCGCTCGCTCCGCCCGTGACGATGACCGTGCGGTCTTCGAACTCCATCTCTTCTCCTATCCGGCGAGAACGCCGTTGCCGTCGATACGCCGCAGGACTTCTAGCTCCTCGGCGCTCGGGGGTTGAGTCTCGGTTGCACCGTCTGAGTCCGCCAACTCGAAACCGGTCGCGGTCCGCACCTCGTCTTCGGTCACCCCGGGGTGGATCGACGCTATGCGCATCCGCCGGCTCTCTGGATCGAAGTCCATCCTCGCCAGGGGGGTCACGACCAGTGATGGTCCCTCTTGACGGTAGGCGCGGTCTTCGCCGGGTGCTCCCGGGTGGCCCGGGCCGCTCACGAAGTCCACGTGCTCCACGAAGGTCCGGGGGTTGTGGCCGGCGGAGTAGATGACCGCTCGCTTCGTGGCCGGCAGGAACGGGAGTCCCACGGTGCCAGGGCCGCGCAGGCTGGGCCGCTCCCAGTCGCCGATGCTGATGAGGTTGCAGTTGCCGAAGGCGTCGATCTGGAGACCGCCGGCACAGAAGACATCGAACGCGTTGCCCCTGCCCTCGAGCATGACGACCTCGTGCAGCGGGAGCGTCGTCGTTGCAGCGCCCAATACGGCGTCACACGACGAGTCCGGCAGCGCATCGGGATCCGGGTTGACCGTTCCGCTCCCGCCCACGAGGTACGACAGGCCCGGTGCATGCATCGCGCGGGCCAGCATGCAGGCTGCCATGGGCAGAGCCGGCACCGCACCCATGACCACGACCTCGCCGTCGCGGAACTCGCGAGCTATGACGATGGCCATCAACTCGGTGGGGGAGTAGCCGGCCATCACGTGCGAGCCGCCTCTGATGCAGGTAGCTCAGCCAGGTAAGCCTCGATCCAGGCGGCCATCGACTCGGGATCTCTCCCGGCGCGCAGATAGCCGCGCAGGGCATCCTCGTCCCTGGGGTAGAAGCCCGGCGACGCCGTGGGTCTGCAACCGCCCGGAGCGACGACGACGGCGGCGGGGAGAAAGGCAGGAAACGTCTCACCGGGCGCCCGAGCCGCGATGTCCTCCGCAGGCACGATGCGCTCGACCTGTACGACGAGCCGGTGCGCGGCGAGCGCCATGAGCCGGTCCGTGAACGGGAAACGGCCCAGCGCAATGTTGCCCTTTTCGTCGGCCTCCGCCGCAGCGAGCAGCGTGACGTCCGGCCGCAGAGCAGGAACCGCCCATCCCTCGGCGCCGGTGAATGGGTCCGTGGTCTTCTGGAACAGCTCGGGATCCACCCGCGGGATGTCGGTGAGTTCGATGCCTGGTGGGCACGGGATGAACGGGATACCGGCGCCT
The DNA here is from genome assembly GCA_046756805.1 of Acidimicrobiia bacterium. Taxonomy (GTDB): domain Bacteria; phylum Actinomycetota; class Acidimicrobiia; order Spongiisociales; family UBA5794; genus CAMYMC01. Next base: position 4,723 of record JBHHXA010000074.1, on the reverse strand, counting down.
CCCGCGTATAGCGCGTGTGTGAGAGAACCCTCGTCGACCTCGAGCACACGCAACTCGCCGCTTTCGACTGCCCGCCGGAAGCCGGGTGCGAGGCCGAGATGTTCGAATCCGACGTAGGGGCTGACGATCTCGTCGACGAGCCCTGCACCGATGAGCAGGTCCGCTTGGAGAGAAGACGAGGGACTCGTCACGAGCCTTCGCACCCGGATCCCGGCACGTGCGATCTCGCGCACGAGGGCCATCGGTGCGGCCTCCATGTGCATCCCGGCGACGCCGATCGTCGCCCCCTCCGGGACGAGCTCGCCGACGGCGGCCGCAGCACCTAGGAATCGAGCCGGCATCGGGCGCAGCGTGTGGTCACAGTGGCAAGCGGACGCCGGTGGTGGCGGCTCGGAGCAGCACCGCCGGCGCGGGGGCCGATGTCGTTGGTCAAGTCGCACTCCTCCCGATGAAATACCGACCTCAGGTTGCGGCCATCTCCAGCTTCTTCTCGAGACGCTGGTGTGCCAGAAGGGCTGCACCGTAGGCACCTGCATAGGCGCCGAGATCATCCGGCGGAACGGAGAACGGCGATCCGAGGATCTCGCCGAGCTGATCGGTCAGCAACGAAACGGATGCGAGGCCACCGGTCAGTGCGAACGGAGGCTCTGCCTTCACCCGCTTCACGAGCTGGGCGGCGCGCCCGGTCAATGCGATGACGGCGCCTGCGCATACGTCCTCGATGCTCCGGTCCTCTGCGAGGTGGTTGATGATCTCGGACTCGGCGAACACCGTGCAGACGCTCGACACCGTGACCGGATCCTCCGCAGCATCCGCGAGTGGCGCGATATCTGCGACGTCGTACCCGAGGTACTTCACGGTCTTCTGGAGGAAGGCGCCTGCACCTGCGGCACACTTGTCGTTGAGACGGAAGCTGATCACCTTCCCCGTCTCATCCATCCGCAGGGCCTTGACCGTCTGCCCGCCGGCGTCGAGCACGGTGCGCACTTCGGGAAGCCACCGATGCGTGGCGACCGCATGGCACGTGAGCTCGGTGATGGCGAGGTCGCTGATGTCAGCGGCGTATCTGCCGAAGCCCGTCGTCGCGATGTAGCCGATGTCGTCGCGTTCGACACCGGAGCCATCGAGCGCGGTCTCGAGACCAGACGCGGCGGCCTTGGCGAAGTGGAAGCCGGTCGCACGCATCGACTTCGCGAGGATGTCGCCCGTCTCGTCGGTGACCACGACCTTGGTGTAGCTCGAGCCGAGGTCGATTCCTGCGGTGATGCTCATGCAGGCATCCCCCTTTCTGCGAAGGCGCCGGTGAGAACCTGGTCGAGTGCATACAGGGCAGCGCCGATGGCCCCGCAGTGGTGCGATTCTTCGCTCGTGTTGACCTGTTCACCCACGAGCTCGGACACCAGCTCGACCATGGCGGTGTTGCGGGTCACACCCCCGGTGAAGGTGATCTCGGACTCGATGCCCGCTCTGCGGAGCAGTGCGACGCTGCGGGATGCGATGGCCTGGTGAACGCCCATGACGACGTCCTCGAGCCTGCGGCCTTTGGCCAGCCAGCCAAGGATCTCTGACTCCGCGAAGACGGTGCACGTCGTGGTCATCTTGACCGGGTTCTTGGCCGTGAGCGCCAGCGGTCCCAGGTCTCCGAGCGGCATCTCGAGAGCGTCGCTCGCCGCACCGAGGAAGCGACCGGTGCCTGCGGCGCACTTGTCGTTCATGTTGAAGTCGATGACCTGGCCGTCGGTGCCGACCTTGATCGCCTTGGTGTCCTGACCGCCGATGTCCAGCACGCTCCTGGTGTTCGGGAACAGGTGGACCGCACCACGGGCGTGGCACGAGATCTCGGTGACCTGTGCGTCGCCGAAGTCGATCCGGAACCGGCCGTATCCGGTGCCGACGACGAATGCGACGTCCTCCTCCTTGTACGGCGTCTCATCCAGCGCCAGGTTGAACGCCGTCTGCCCCGCCTCGGCGAGCTTGGCGCCCGTCGGGCAGAGGCCGAATCCGATGATCTCGTGATCTCCGGTCATGACGACGGCCTTGGTCTGTGTCGAACCTACGTCTACTCCTGCAACGAGCATTACCTCACGCCCCTACTTGTGCGCGCCGGCTTTGCAGTGACTCAAAGAAGGCGTCGACTCGGTTCCTGAGCTGTGCCTCGGCCCACAGCCGAGAATCAACCAGGTCTGACTGAATGAAGAGACCGGGCACGTCGTCGTTGCGCATGAGCCATTCCCTCGCGTCGGGGAGCCCGGCGGACGTCGTCCTGCACGACTTGACACCGTGGTAGCAGATGCCATCGACCGACCAGTCGTCCACGATCTGTTTCTGCCACTCATGCGAGAAGAAGATGCCGCTCATCGACGGCTGCGCCGTGATGAGGATCTCCTCGGCGAGGCTCTCGATGGGCCGGTCGAGGTCGTAGTGAAGGCCGCGGTCGAGACCCCCGCCCGCATACGACATGTACTCGCTGGCGACGAAGACGCCTTTCCATTGCTCGAACAGTCCGACGAAGTCTCTGAAGTTGGTGTAGCACGCCGTACCTACGAGGAGGAGCCGGAACCTCTCGTCCTCGACGGCGCCGACGCCTTTTGCCACCCGCTCTTCGAGCTCCTTGATCGCCGTCTCCATGAACTGAACGCCTTCCTCCCTGCCCCGGAGGATGTTGGCGATCCCCATGTAGTTGATGCCTTCGGTGAGGGCGTTGAACGGCGCCGGACGATGCTGGTTCAGATTGAGGATCGTCCGGTACAGCTCGGACATCCGGTTGACGTTGGCCAGGGTGTCGCGCAGCTTGTCGATGTCGAACTGTTTGCCGGTGACCTCTTCGCACAGCGTGATGAGCTCGCGGAGCTGCCCTTCGACGAACTTCACGTCGTTCTTGAAGGTCTCGCTGCCCCGGTCGTACGCAAAGCCGGAGCCGCGCCACCCGGGCAGATCGAGGGTGAAGACGGGGCATCCGTATTGCCGTTCCCAGATCTCGGACCACTTGATGTACGTGTTACACATGTTCGTGGCGACCACCATGGCCGGCTTGGGATAGGTCCCCAGCGGGTGCTGTCTGCCGGTGAGGTGAAGACCGACATCGACCTTCACGTAGCCACAGATATCGGGTGAGTATCCGACATCCTCGGCGGCGAGCAGGTAGTCCATGGCCTTGCCCTTCACCGCAGTCTGCAGCGAGGCGATCTCGGGGAACGACATCGGGATGTCGAACGTGTTGAGGATCTCGGCGATGGAGCCCATCACGAAGACGTTTGCGACGGGGTGCTCCGTCTCGTCCGCCTCGCCGAGTCCCTTCCACCAGTTGTCCATGAGCCTGCGGCTCTCGGACCTGGTGGCACCCGCCATAGTCAGCGGGGGTCGAATTGCAACGCGTTGCTCTTTCACTGGAGCCCTCCTACGCAAACTCGAACAGGAGCGACTCGGCGAAAGTCTCCACTTCCATCCGAACCTGCTCGAAGTTCGCTGTCTTTTCCTCGAATTCCATGATGAGGTGGGGGACGCGGGCATCGCTGAGGGCGGCGTCGTAGGCGACCTGCTCCTCGAGCCCCGGCTCACACATCTTGGCAGCGCCGACGATGGCTGCTTCTGCTCCCGCCTCCCTGATCCGCTCCAGCAGCATGTCCTCCTTGGGCTTTCGGGGATCGCGCTGCACGGGGCTGTACGTCGAGGACTCGAGATACGCCACCGCGAGGTTGCGCATCGGGTCGCCGTCCGTGGGCACGTCCTCGATGATCCAGCGCAGACCGATGAGGAAATCGTCGTCCACGACGTAGGCGACGTCCTGGAGGACGGACAGCATCTCGATCGGAGGCTGCTCACAGAACCCGCCTTCGAACACGATTCGGATCTTGTCCTGGGGCTTGTTCGTACGCTCTCTGATGAGCGGGAGCGCCCTCGCCAGCAGGGCATTGTGCCGCTCCCGGGGCATCAGGCCTGCGGACCTCGTGAGCAAGTACGTCTCGACGAGCGACACCATCCATGGGGATTCTCGACGAAGCCCGTACAACTCGCGGAGGAGCCTCCGGTTCTCGTTGAACAGCTCGATGCTGTTGCGTATGGCCTCGTCGGTGATGGTGGTGCCCGTCGTTTCCTCGATGAGGTCTGCGATCCTGCGGTACTCACCGAGCAGGTACTCCGGTGCGTATGCCGAGGCGGCGTTGTGCGGGAGGTAGAGGATCTGGCAGCTGATCTCGTCGAACTTCCGCGTCCAGATCCCGTTGAGGTGACGGGCCGCATCGCAGATGGGATGTGTGACGTAGATGGAGAGGAAGTCCAGCTTCCCGGTCAGCGCCTGTTCGAGTGCGCTGCGCAGGATGGAGCAGACGAAGGCGGCGATGTGGGCATCCGCTTCCCGAATCTGGACTGTGCTGTCGGCACCCATCAGCTTGATGGGGAGCATGCCTGCGGCGTGGGCTAGCTCCTCGGGGAAGTACACCTGGAAGTGGCCGAGCACCTTGCCGTCCGGGTTGGCCTCGAGCCATTCGTGGACCGCGGAGAAGTCGGGGTCCTCGACGACGCTCCGGCACTCTTCGATGATCTCTGCGAGCTCGGACATGTGGTGCCCTCCTGGCGTCGGATCCTGACTAAACGGTCAGTCAAATTGTGGCACGCACCGACACCGGGTGCAATGCGCCGTCTGCGCCATTGCCATGATGCGATTACATCATGGAGCGCGAGGCAACGTCGGGGTTCAGGCAGTGTCGTTCGGGCGGTGTCGTTC